>CAYWAF010000008.1:0-11007 GCA_964456355.1 uncultured Eubacteriales bacterium
AGGCCAGTGGCTCGTCGAGCAGGAGCGCCGTCGGCTGCGTCACGAGTGCCCTGGCGAGCGCCACCCGTTGGGCTTCACCGCCCGAGAGCGTCGAGGCCCTCTTCTCATCGAAGCCGGCAAGTCCCACCTTCTCGAGTGCTTCGGAGATGCGACGGTCTCTTTCCGTGCCGCGGACGCCGCGCACCGAGAGTCCGAATCCGACGTTGCGTGCGACCGTCCCCGAAAGGAGCGTGGGCTCCTGGAAGACGACCGTGACTCCGACGTTGGCGGGGCGGGTCTTCCAGCCGATCTCCTCGCCGTTCACCATCATCTTCCCCTCGTCGGGCTCCTCCAGCAGTCCGAGGATGCGGAGCAGGGTGGACTTGCCCGCACCGGACGGGCCCAGCACGGCCGTGATGCGACCGGGATGGACCTCGACCCCGTCCACGTCGAGGACAAGACGGTCTCCGTAGCGCTTGCGGATGCCGAGCGCCTCGAGTACTGCGGTCATGTCGCTGTCACCGCCCATAGCGACCCTTGCTGTGCTGCAGGAAGGTAAGAGCGGCGTTGACGATGAGCGCGATGCCGAGCAGGACGAAACCGAGCGCCAGGGCGGAGCCGAAGTGACCCTGCCTGGTCTGGAGCACTATCGCGGTGGTCATCACGCGGGTCGAGCCGTCGATGTTGCCTCCGACGAGCATCACCGCACCGACCTCGGAGATGACCGCGCCGAACCCTGCGACCACCCCGGCCATCACGCCCGTGCGCGCCTCGCGCAGGACGGTGGACATCTCGGTCATGCGCCCGGCGCCGAGCGTGCGCGCCTGGAGACGTATGGAATCGGGCACCGCGCTCACGGCAGCGGCCGATATCGCCGCCACCAGCGGCAGGGCGATCACGGTCTGTGCGAACACCATCGCTGCCGGACTGAAGAGCCATCCCAGCGACCCGAGAGGCCCGCTCCTCGAAAGCATCAGGTAGACGACGAGTCCGACCACGACGGGCGGAAGACTCATCCCGGTGTTGAGGACGGTGAGCGCTCCCCGACCGGTTTTGGTGCGCATGCTACCCACCCATGCTCCCAGAGGGATGCCGATGAACGACGCTAGGAGTGCAGCACGAGCGGAGACGGTGAGCGACAGACCGATGATCTCCCACGTCTCTGCCGTACCTCCGAGAAGGAGGGATACGGCCTCACCGAGCGATTCGAAGATCGTTCCCACTCGTCGCCTCCTGGGTGTGCGTCATTCCTCCGGGTTCGGGGTGAACAGCGGCTGTCCGTACTCTTCCACGCCGAACTCTTCGATGATCTTTCCGGCCTCGGGTCCTGTCACCCAGTCGGCGAAGGCCCGTGCTCCTTCGGGGTTGGCGGCATTTGTCACCGGTATCACCCCGTACTGGTTGTAGAGGGCCTCGTCGCCCTCCACCATGACCACTAGGGCGAGGGAATCCTTGTTAGCCAGGTAGGTGGCTCTGTCGGTCAGGATGTATGCGCCCTGTTCCGAGGCGATCCGTAGCGAGTCCCCCATGCCTTGACCGACGCTCATGTACCAGGGACCTGCGTTCTCGACAGAAAGATCAGCCGCCTTCCACAAAGCGAGCTCTTTCTTGTGGGTGCCGGAATCGTCGCCGCGTGAGACGAAGAGCGATTCCGTTGTCGCTATGTCCGCAAGTGCCTTGGGAGCATCCTTCATGCCGCCGATGCCCGCTGGGTCCTCTTTCGGTCCGACGATGATGAAGTCGTTGTACATGACGTCGCGGCGCTCAGTGCCGAAACCTCTTGTGACGAAGTTCTCCTCGTCCGTCTTCGCGTGGACGAGCAAGACGTCGGCATCCCCGCTCCGTCCCAGGGCGAGCGCCTCGCCTGTCCCGACCGCCACGACCTCCACTTTGTACTCCGGGTACGCTTCTTCGAAGGCCGGTATCAGCACATCGAACAGTCCGGAGTCCTGGGTGGAAGTGGTCGAGGCCAACACCAACGTCTCCGGTTCGGACTCGGCGAAGTAGGAACACCCCGTCATGCCAGCGACGGTCAGGACCAGAGATACGGACAACACGGCCGCGGCTGTGAGGCGCATGACAACCATCCGGTGGCGCATATGTCCTCTCCTTTCCAAATACGGGAGGCGTCGTCGTTTCCGGCGGCACCCTATCGGTCCGGCATCCGTAGTCGCGAAGGGTTCCACGAGGCCTTAGGTCTGCCGGACTCGGAGATACGGAGGAGACGTGCCCACCTCTACGCCCCCTCGCTTCCCAATCTAGTCGAAGGTGCCTGCGGCTTCAAGGTGAGGCAACGGCTCGGCTCGGACGTGTCGGTCCGTCGGTATATGGCTTCATCACCGATGGCTTGTGATCACCGATGACGAGGAGGATGCGCGCCACTGCCGTGACAGGGCCCACACCTCCGACCCCTCACACCCGTTCCACGCTCACCGGCGTCACCTTGAGTTCCGGTATCTTCGAGAGCGGATGCTGCTCACGATATAATGCTCTTCGGTGGATGAAATGAAGCACTCTGAGGACATACTTCATGTTTTACAAGCTCGAGCGGAAGATATCTCACTCCGTTTCGGCGTGCGACGCCTAGGTGTCTTCGGATCGGTCGCCCGTCTCGACGCAGACCCGGAAAGCGACGTCGATATCCTCGTCGACTTCGTCTCGCCTTCCTTCGACTCTTACATGGATCTCAAATTCGAACTCGAGGACCTACTGGACAGGAAGGTAGACCTCGTCATGATCGAGACTCTCAAGCCTGCCCTACGTGACAGGGTGCTTGCAGAGGTCCGTTATGTCGCATGACTCGCGTGTGTATCTGGAGGATATCCTGTCTGCGGCCGACAAGGTCGCAGAGTACATGGCGGGCATCGATCATGAGCGCTTCATCTTCACACCCGTTCCACGCTCACCGGCGTCACCTTGAGCTCCGGTATCTTCGAGAGCGGATCGAGGTCCTCGGCGCTCGTCAGGGCGTTGGCCGGCGAGTCGGCGAAGTGGAAGGGCATGAAGACCACGCCCGGCGCTATGCGGTCGGTCACCCTTGCGGAGGTCTCGACCTCACCCTGCCTGCTGCTGACGCGCACCCGGTCACCGTCGCATATCCCGAGTCGTTCGGCGTCTTCTGTCGATATCTCCACGTAGCCGGTCGGGTTGAGGACGTCGAGGCCTGCGCTGCGTCCGGTCATCGTGTTGGTGTGGAAGTTCCACAGGTGTCGACCGGTGGTCAGGATGAACGGTCGCTCTGAGTCCACATCCTCTTGGGGCGGCGTGTACTCGACCGCTGCGAATGCGCCTTTACCGCGCGCGAAGCCGTCGACATGCAGGATGGGCGTGCCGGGATGGTCCTTGTCGGGACAAGGCCACTGGATGCCACCGTCCCGGTCGAGCCGCTCGTAAGTCACCCCTGCGTACTGCGGGGTTATCGCGCTCATCGCCCACATGACATCGGCTGGCCCGTCGTACTCCCAATCCAGGCCCAGCGCGTTCGCCAGCCGGATCAGTATGTCGAGGTCGGGGAGTGCCTCACCCGGTGCCTCTACGACCTTGCGGACGCGCTGTATGCGCCGCTCGGAGTTCGTGAAGGTGCCGTCCTTCTCCAGGAAGGAGGCGGCCGGCAGGACCACGTCGGCGTACTCGGTCGTCTCGGTGAGGAATATGTCCTGGACCACGAGGAAGTCGAGCGCAGCCAGTGCCTCTTCCACATGCGTCTGGTCGGGGTCGGAGAGTGCCGGGTTCTCGCCCATGATGTACATCGCTTTGAGCGAGCCGGCCGCTGCCGCGTCCATCATCTCGACGATGGTCAGTCCCGGTTCGGGAGCGAGGTCTACGTCTGTCTGCCAGAAGTCGCAGACGCGGTCGAGGGTGCCTTCCTCTGCGAGACTCTGATAGCCGGGCAGACAGTTGGGCAGGCAGGCGAGGTCGCACGCTCCCTGCACGTTGTTCTGTCCGCGCAGGGGGTTAACGCCGGTGCCGGGTTTGCCGATGTTGCCGGTCAGCATGGCGAGGTCGGCGAGCACCCGCACCTGCTCGGTGCCGGTCGAGTGCTGCGTGACCCCCATCGCGTAGATGATGGACGCGCGCTCGGCCGAGGCGTACGTACGCGCAGCCGAGCGGATCTGCTCCTCGCTCACGCCGCATGTCTTCGCTGCCTCTGCGACGTCGACGCCCTTGAGGTGGGCGAGGAGCTCGTCGAAGCCCTCCGTGCGTTCCTCGATGAAGGCTCTGTCCTCCAGTCCTTCGTCCACGATCACGCGCATCATCGCGTTGATGAGCGCGACGTTGGTGCCCGGACGCAGCCGCAACCAGGAGGTGGCATGGTCGACGATCCTTATGTGGCGGGGGTCGACCACTATGATGTCGGCGTCCTTGCGGGCGGCCTTCTTGACCTCCAGGCCTATCACGGGGTGTGCTTCCGTGACGTTCGAGCCGATGAGCAGTATGGCATCGGCCTGCGATATGTCGGCGTACGAGTTCGTCATAGCGCCGGAACCGAATGCGGCGACCAGACCGGTCACCGTGGAGCTGTGTCAAAGCCGGGCACAGTGGTCGATGTTGTGTGTGCCGAATCCGGCGCGCAGCAACTTCTGGAACAGGTAGTTCTCCTCGTTGGTGCATTTGGCGCTGGCAAGGCCGCCGATGGCGCCGGAGCCATGCTCTGCGACCGTCTCCGAAAGACGGCGGGCCACGGTCTCGAGCGCCTCGTCCCATCCGACCTCGACCAACTTCCCGTCCTTGCGCACCAGAGGTGCCGTGAGGCGGTCGCGATGGTGCGTGAAGCTCCAACCGTAGCGCCCCTTCGCACAGAGGTTGCCCTTGTTGACGCCACGGTCCAGCGGCGCAGAGGCGCCGACGATGCGGCCGTCCTTGGTGCGATATTCGATGGTGCAGCCCACGCCGCAATAACCACAGGTGGTCTCGATGCGGGTCGTCTCCCAGGTGCGTGCTTTGTAGCGGCTGGGCCTGTCGGCCAGAGCCCCGACCGGACAGGTGGAGACGCACTGCCCGCAGAACTCGCATCCGGCTGCTTCGAGGGACGCGGCGTAGGGAGTGTTGGGGATGGCCTCGAAACCACGGTCGGTGAAGGCGTAAACGTCGCATCCTTGTACCTCGTGGCAGATACGGACGCATCTGCCGCACGAGATGCACTTGGTGTAGTCGCGTTCGATGAGCAGGTTGTCGTCTGTGCCCTCCCATACGCGGTGGCGCTCGCCCTCGTAAGGCGAGGTCTCTATCCCGAACTCGTATGCGATGTCTTGCAACGCGCACTCTCCTGCCGAGTCGCACGACAGGCAGCGCAGTTCGTGGTCGGAGAGCAGAAGTTCGACCACGGTGCGCCTCAGGCGTCGGATGTCCTCGTCGTCAGTGGTCACGACCATGCCGTCTGCTGCCTTGGTGGTGCACGAGGTGGGGAAGCCTCGCATGCCTTCGATGCGCACGAGGCACAGCCGGCATCCTCCGTACGGTTCCAGCCGCGGGTCGTGGCACAGCGTGGGGATGTGGATGCCGTTCTCGAGGCATGCCTCCAAGACGGTCCGGCCCTCACGGGTCTCTATGGGCCTGCCGTCCACGGTCAGTGTGATCATGTCGGTCTTGACCTCTGGCATCGTCTCTCCTCGAGCATCCTGGAACGTCACGTGCGCATCACTGCTGCTTCTTCCGTCTCCGCACCCTCACGGTGCCTTCCATGAGTATCGTGTCCACCGCCTCGCGCACGAAAGCGGCGATGTCTGAGACCGAGACTATGCCCACCGGCACGCCGTCCTCGACCACCGGCAGGCGCCTCATCGCCAACTCACGCTGCAGGCGCAACGCCTGCAGAAGGTCCATCTCCGGCTCCAGTGGCACGAACTCCTCGTGCATGACATCGCCGACCACCACCTCACGCGGATCGGCTCCTTCTGCGATCACGGCATGGGTGATCTGACGGTCGCTCAGTATCCCCACGAGCCGGTCGCCATCGACGACGAGCACGGAGCCGACCTGCTCGTCGCGCATCTTGCGAGCGGCGTCGGTCACGGTCGCATCGCGCGGGATGGACACGACCCTCGCGGTCATGATGTCTTTCACCTTCATCGCGCTTTCCCCTCGTCTCGGCTACACGCGTTCTATCGCGTCGAACGGGCAATGCTCTGCGCACGCGCCACACTTGATGCAGCGCTCCTGACTTATCGTGTGGACCTCTTTCAGTTCGCCCCATATCGCACCCACGGGGCAGTGCTTCTTGCAGACGCCGCAGCCCTTGCACTGCTCGGCGTCGATCACGTAACGGGAGAGCGCCACGCAAGCGCCCGCCCGGCAGTGGTGGTCGCGGATGTGCTCCTCGTACTCTTCGCGGAAATAACGGATGGTGGTCAGCACGGGGTTGGGAGCCGTCTGACCAAGTCCGCAGAGGGAGGCCAGTTTGACGTCTCGCGCGAGCGCCTCCAGCTTCTCGATGTCGCCCTCCTCGCCTTCGCCTTCGGTGATGCGTGTGACGATGTCGAGCATGCGCTTGGTGCCTATGCGGCACGGCACGCACTTGCCACACGACTCGTCCTGGGTGAAGGTGAGGAAGTAGCGGGCGAAATCCACCATGCACGTCTTCTCGTCGACGACGACGAGCCCGCCCGAGCCCACGATGGCGCCGACCTCTGCAAGCGCCTCGTACTCGATGGGCGTGTCCATCAGCTCGACCGGCAGGCATCCTCCTGATGGGCCTCCTATCTGGACGGCCTTGCAGGCGGCCCCGTCGAGGCAGCCTCCTCCGATGTCGAAGACCAGTTCGCGCACGGTCATCCCCATCGGGACCTCCACGAGCCCGCTGTATCGCACCTTGCCGGTCAGAGCGAATACCTTCGTCCCCTTGCTCTTTCCGGAGCCGATGGCCGAGTATGCCTCGGGGCCGTGACTGACGATCCAGCCCACGTTGGCGAGGGTCTCGACGTTGTTGACGCAGGTGGGTTTCCCCCATAGTCCCGAGATGGCAGGGAAGGGCGGGCGTGTCCGTGGCATGCCTCGCTTGCCCTCGATAGAGGCGATGAGCGCGGTCTCTTCGCCACAGACGAAGGCGCCCGCGCCCTCCTTTATCCTGACGTGGAAGTGAAAGTCCGTGCCGAGTATCCCGTCGCCGAGGAAACCACGCTCGGTGGCCTGTTCTATCGCTGTCCGCAGGCGCCTGACAGCCAACGGGTATTCGGCTCGCACGTAGACGTAGCCCTCACGCGAGCCGATGGCGTAAGCGGCTATCGCCATGCCTTCGAGCATGCTGTGCGGGTCGCTCTCGATGATGCTTCGGTCCATGAACGCGCCGGGGTCGCCTTCGTCGGCGTTGCAGATCATGTACTTGGTCTCGCCTTCGGCGTCGCGCGTGAAACGCCACTTGCGTCCGGTGAGGAAGCCGGCGCCGCCTCTGCCTCGCAGGCCGGAGACCTCCATCTGCTTGATCAACTCGTCGGGGTCGAGCTCCAGGGCTCGTCGCAGCCCCTCGTACGCTCCGCGTTCCAGAGCGTCGTCTATGCTTTCGGGGTCTATGAACCCACAGTTGCGCAGCACTATCCGGTGCTGGGAGGCGCTGAAAGGGACGTCATCGTAGCGCGGTATCGGGTCGGCGTCCTCACTCTCGCGGAAGAGCAGGTCTTCGACGTAGGGCTCGCCTGCGAGCAAGGAGTCGACTATGCGCTCGGCACCTTCGGGCGTGGTCTTCGGGTAGAAGGTCCCATCGGGCGCGATCACGACGACGGGCCCGCGCTCGCAAAGGCCATGGCAGCCGGTCCGCACCACGCGGATGCCCTTCGCCTCGGCAGCAGCCTCCTCGAAGGCCGCGGCCACCTCCAACGAGCCGTTCATGACGCAGCCGGAGCCGGTGCACACCCGGATGACGGTCCCATCCTGTGTCTCGGCCCGCTTCGTTGCTGCGCTGCGTGCGGTCACTGCTTCTCGGCCTCCTCGCGCAAGGCGGCTGCGATGACTCGGGCAGAGACGTTGTCGAGCTGTCCGTAGGTCTTGTCGTCGACGAGCATCACCGGAGCAAGCCCGCAGCAACCCACGCACGCCACGGACTCCAAGGTGAACTCGAGGTCCTCGCTGGTCTCGCCCACCTTCATGCCGAGTTCTTCGGAGACGGCGCGTGTGACCTCGGAGGCCCCGCGCACGTGGCAGGCGGTCCCGTGACAGATGCGGATGAGCTTGCGTCCGCGCGGACGCAAGTGGAACTGGGAGTAGAAGGTGGCGACCCCCCAGACGTGGGAGAGCGGCACGCCTCTGGCCGAGGCGATCGCACGCAGCGCGCTCTTGGGCAGGTAGCCGAAGGCGTCCTGTGTCTCCTGGAGCACGGAGATGAGCGCGCCGGGGTCGTCGGCGTGCTTCTGCAATATCGGCTCCAGGGCCGTCAGGTCCACCTTCGCCGCATCGCTTTCGTCCTGGCACTCCCGACCGGGCATCCGCTCCTCCTCGGTATGCGTCTCGCCCACTCCTCCCGCCTCTCAGTCGAGGTACGAATCACAGTAGAGCGTCTCGTTGCGCAGGACGGAGAGCGAACGCTCGATGGTGTCGTCCTCCGAGAGCACGGCCTCATCCTCGCGCACGACCGCCATCTGCAACCTGTCCTCCGGGTCCATTATCGCCGCATCCAACCCCACAGGGACAAGAAGCGACAGATACGCTGCCGCCAGAGGCGACTTCACCTTCTCCGGGCAGCCGTTGTAGATGTTGGAAAGACCCACGACGGTCTTCAGGGGAGGATCGTTGAGCTGCTTGAACATGGCTATGGATTCGAGTGCCTCCATCGCCTGCTGTTGGGCCACGGAGATCGGCAGCAAGAGGGGGTCGAGGTAGAGGCGGTCGAGCGGGACGTCGAACTCCATCATCGCTCCCATGATCTCGGTCGCGGCCATCAGGCGCTCGTTGGCGTCACGACTCACGCCGGCCTCTGTCATCGCAAGGCCTATGATCTCGGCCTCGTAGGTCTTGGCCAAAGGAAGGAAGGTCTCCAGGCGTGCCCGCTCTGCCGAGGTGGAGTTGATGATGGGTTGCTCGGCGCAGCGCTTCAGCCCCGCCTCCATCGCTTCCGGGTTCATCGTGTCCAGGCAAAGGCGGGTGCCCGGCACGGCCTCCTGCACCGTGTCCACGACGAACTCCATCATCTCCGGGCCACCTTTGGTCGCAGGTCCCAAGTTGATGTCGAGCACGTCGGCGCCCGCTTCGACCTGCCTTACCGCCATCTCTTGTATGGGGCTGGGGTCGCGCCCCTTCATCGCTGCCCCCACGCTCTTGCCCATGATGTTGACTTTCTCGCCGATGACAAGCATCGCGTTCCTCCTCGCTAGCGTATGTCGGTCTCGTCGGCCAGTACGGCGGCTATCTCTCGCAACCTCTCTTCGAACGCGGGGTCTGCTCCCGGCTCGGTCGGTCGCCCCTCGCGGTCGGCCCTTCGGATCTCTTCGCTCTCCGGGAGCGTGCCCAACAGCGGGATGTCTTGTAGTGAGGACTCCAGATAGGAGAGGTCTTCGTCATCGCGTATGCGGTTCCCTACGGCCAGCACGGTGCGCACGCCGATGTCGCCTGCGAGGTCGTGCACGAGCCGGGCCGTGTGCACGCTACGGTTCCCCGGCTCCACCACGACCACCAGGACGTCCACGGCCTCCGCCGTTCCTCTGCCGAGGTGCTCTATCCCGGCCTCCATGTCCAGGATGACCACGTCGTCGCGCTCCACCAGAAGATGGTGGAGGAACGCCTTGAGGAACGCGCCTTCCGAGCACATGCACCCCGAACCGCCTCGCTCCACGGTGCCCATCCTCAGGAGCGTGACTCCTCCGATGTCGATGCCGTAGCCGTCGACGATGTCGGAGACCTCCGGGTTGAGCTTGAAGACGCCTCCCGTGCCGGGCCTGGCTCCCGTACGCTCCTCGATGAGGTCGTCGAGTTCGGAGAGCGGCACGCACGACGCAGCGGTCTCTTCGTCGGCGCCGAGAGCGGAGGCGAGGTTGGCGTCGGGGTCGGCGTCTATCGCTATGACGCGCCGTCCTTCCGCCGCCCACAGGCGTGCAAGGCCTGCCGAGAGCGTCGTCTTGCCTACCCCGCCTTTTCCGGAGACCGCTATCTTCACGCTCCCTGCCTCTTTTCCGTGTCTCTCACAGGTCCGCCTCGTCCAGCACGAGCGGCACGAGATGCTCGGCACCGACGGCCATTATGTGCACTCCGTCGCAGGCGTCCTTCACCTCGCGGATGAAGCGTCCGGCTATCTCTATGCCCTTGCGCTCGGCATCCGACGCCTCGTCCAACTCGACGATGAGCGCCTCGGGCACGTCTATGCCCGGGATGTTCTTGTTCATGAAATGCGCCATGCGTGCTGACCTCAGTACGACTATCCCTGCCAGCACCTTCACGTCGAACTGTCGGGCGTACTCCATGAACTTGCGGAACGACTCCGCGTCATAGACCGCTTGCGTCTGGAAGAACTCCGCTCCCGCCCGCACCTTCTTCTCGAACTTGGCGAGTTGCGGGCGCAGCGGCTTCGCGTCCGGGGTGACCACCGCTCCGACGGTGAAGTGCGGCGTTCCTGCGAGCTCGTTCCCGGCTGCATCGTGCCCCTCGTTCAACCCGCGCACGATCTCGATGAGCTGCACCGACTCCAGGTCGAAGACGCCCTTGGCCTGCGGGTGGTCGCCCACGACCACGTGGTCGCCTGTCAGCGCGAGCACGTTCGTTATCCCGAACGAGGCCGCGCCGAGCAGATCGGACTGGATCCCGATGCGGTTGCGGTCGCGGCAAGTGACCTGCAGCACCGGGTCGTGTCCGGCCTGCTTGAGGTGGATGCAGGCGGCGAGTGTGCAAAGGCGCATGACGGCCGCCTGGTTGTCGGTCACGTTGAACGCAGCGACCCTTCCGCGCAGCGCTTCGGCGGTCTTGAGCATGTCGTCGACGTCGGTGCCCTTCGGCGGTCCGACCTCCGATGTGACGACGAAGTCGCCTCTGTCGAGGGCCTTCCGCAGGCTCATCCGTCACCACCGGCGTCCGTCATGTCCCACTCGCACGTCTTCGTGCTCACCGAGTTGT
>CAYWAF010000008.1:11107-29401 GCA_964456355.1 uncultured Eubacteriales bacterium
ACTCCTGCTCCGCAGCCCACGGAGAGCACGGCGTCGTAATCCTCTTCCTCGAGTTCGGCTATGAACTCCGGCTCGCACTGCCTCTGCATGACGCCTGCGCCGAACTCCACCGTCGCACCCTTGCGCGAGGTCGCCAGCGCGAGGAGCTCGACGAGCATCTCCACCTCGCTCTCACCGCCGGCCAGCGACACCGCCGAGCACGTGTTGCAACCGAGCACGAGCACGCGCTTGTGGCGCATGACCATGGGGACGATCTCCGATGCCGGTTTCTGCCTGACCACTATCACAGGTGGAACAGCTCCGTCTCGTCCGTCTCGTGCTCTATCAGGAAGGCGTCTTGCATGCCGATGTCCGCGAGTGCCGCGCCTATCTTGCGCTGTCTCTGCGCGACGAGTTCGCGGGCGTGCGGGAAACGGCACCCGGCTTCCACGCAACCGGCGAACATGACATGGGCAGCGCCGTTGCGCAGAGCATGCAGGACGTTGCGTTCGCTCACGCGGAGCAGGCACGTCACCGTCATCACGCGCGCATCGGTGCCGAGCAACTCCGGGATGATGGGAGTGCAGCCGCAAGCGAAGACTAGGGTGGTGTCCATCCCTGCATCGACGAGCATGCGCTCCACCCTCTTGCCGAGGTCCTCTTCAGAGAAGCCCTCCAAGGATATCGCCTGTGCCGGGCATTGCGAGGCGCACGCGCCACAGGCATGGCACGCATCGGCGTCGAAGTAGAGATATCCGCCCATCTTGACACCGGGCACGCCGTGAGGGCATACGCGCAGGCACGTCAGGCAGGAGGCGCACTTCTCCTTCGACAGTCTTGCGCCGGTGCTGCAAGAGAGGCAACGCTGCGCCTCCCGCGCGGCCTCGTATTCCGTGTATCCCAGTTCGAACTCGGCGAACGACTTGACCGACTCGAAGTACTCGAGATGCTCCATCCGGATGCGCCTGCGGGTCTGGATGCGGGAGGCCATCTGTTCGGGCACGTCGCCCACGACGGTGCTGTCCTCTTCGAGCTCTTCGAGTCGGGAGGCATCCCCCGAGAGATCCTTCATGATGACAGCGGCGGCTTTCCGGCCCGATGCGATGGCGTCTATGATCTTCGTCGGTCCCGTTATCACGTCTCCTGTCGCGTAGACGCCTTCGATCGGCGTGCGCAGCGATTCCTTGTCCACCCGTATGTTGCCTCGCTCGTCCAAAGGCAGGCCGAGGTCTTCCACCGCTGCTCCCTGGCCTATCGCGAACACGATCGTGTCGGCCTCGAACGTCTCGACCACTGACTCATCGAAGGTCGGAGCGAACCTCCCGTTCGCGTCGAAGACCGCACTGCAACGTTTGACCTGCAGAGCGGAGGGTCCTCCGGAGCCGATGATCGCCTCGGGCGCCCACGAGCACGAGATGGTGACGCCTTCCTGCCTGGCTTCGGCGATCTCCTCCTCGGAGGCGGGCATCTCCTCGGGCGATTCCAGGCACACCACCCGGGCCCAGGTCGCTCCATGGCGCAGTGCTGTTCTGGCCACATCCATCGCGACGTTGCCTCCGCCGACCACGACCACGCGCCTGCCCACCTCTACGTGCTCACCTTTCGCGCTGGTTTCGAGGAAGGGGAGTGCGGCATAGACGTTCGAGGCGTCGGCGCCGGGGATGGGGAGCATGCGGCTTTCCTGTAGCCCGACCGCCACCAGGACCGCATCGTGGGCCTCGCGCAGCTCCTCGACCGTGACGTCCTCGCCTATCCGTGCGCCCGTGTGCACCTCCACGCCGAAACCGAGGATGTAGGCGAGGTCTCGGTCCAGCGCATAGTCCGGGAGGCGGTAGTTCGGTATGCCGTAGCGCATCATGCCTCCGAGCGCCGGCTTGGCCTCGTACACCGTCACCCGGAAGCCCTTCTGTGCGAGGTCGTGGGCCGCGGTCATACCGGCTGGGCCTCCTCCCACGATCCCGATGCTCTCGGGGCGGGAGAGGTCGGGATGCGCCGACGGGTAGGCGCCGAAGTCGGCCGCAGCCCTCTTGAGGCGCGCTATGGCGACCGGCTCGTCGAGCAGGCAGCGCCGACAGCCCTCTTCGCAAGGGTGCAGGCACACCCTGCCGCAGACGGACGGGAAGGGGTTGCGTTCGAGCACTGTCTCCAGAGCGTCGGTGAAGCGGCCTTCTGCGATGGCGTTGAGATAGCCGGGCACGTCGATGTGCACCGGGCATCTCGCCTTACAGGGGGCACTCAGGCGCTGAGGAGTGTATGCGGCCTCCTCTGTGGAGCAGATCAGGTGCGTTGTCGTAGCCATTCGACCACCAGGTCTCGGCTCTATCCGTATCTATCCGGCCATCTTCCTTGCGAACGCCGGGATCTCGGCGGCCTCGTACGGGCCTACCACCACGTCCCAGTCGCCCAACTCGCCTTCCAACTCGCCGCTTATCTGGGCCACGGCACCCGGGATGATCACCTTGTGGGCCGCGAGCTGATCGCCCACGCCGGAACTCTTGATGAAGGATGCTATGCGCTCGGGGACGAACTTGCCTGCCGCCCAGGCGGTCAGCACCGAAAGCCCCTCGGACTCCACGACCCCGAGACGCGCCGGTATCTTCGCCGACTCTATCTCCGAGGAGACGATGAAGTACGTGAGCGAGAAGTTCGTCGTGATGAAGAAGGGTGCGTCCGGTCCCGGGGAGCCGAACTCGTAGATCTTCGCTTCGGCGCGCATCGGGCGCTGGGGGTCGGTGTAGATGTTCTGCACCAGGACGAGCAGCGGGTAGACGACTGCGGGGTCTGCCGTCGTCAGCGCGATGATGCTGCCGTACTTCGCGACGTCTGCGGCAGCATAGACCGCTTCCAGTTCGACGTCTCCTCCTGCATGGTCACCGGGGAAGGTGATGGTCGGGTAGCCGAGGGCTTTCACTTCCTTCTCCAGCGCGGCCCTGCGCGCGAAGACCCTGTCGCGGAAACCGTCGGCTGCACTGGCGGGTGCGCTGTCGATGACCAGGTCCTCGACGCCTGCCTCCTTCGCCTTCTCCGTCAGAGCCATGACGGCCTCCAGCCCTTGTGCTCGCACGACGAGCGGACAGCCACTGTCTTTCGCGAGCGCGAACATCGCATCGGCATTGTCCTCGGTGGCTGCACATATCAGCGGCTTGCGATCGGCTGCGACCTCGAGGGCCGCCGCCATCTCGTCGGGGTCCTCGCTCATGAGCACGAGCGGAAGGTCCGTGGCGCCAACCGCTTTCTCGACGGCCGCTTTGAAGGAGTCGACGTCACCTGTCGAGCGGACTGCCACGAAAGCGCAGTGCAGCGTCTGCCCCACACGCTCGAAAGATGCGGCGTTCGCCTGGGCGAACGTGGTGTCCATCTCGTCGGCGGAGGCGTCTGCCGGAAGTATCACGCCGATGGCTGCGGGGTTCACGAACGTCTTGTCGTGACGGAAGAGCACCGTCTCCTCGCCGACCGTGAAGGCGGTGTCGCCCACTCCTACCGTGACGGCCCTCATCGGCGGAGCCGCAGCAGCACCGAGTGCTGCCACCGCCTCGTCGGAGACGTGCGGGCAGGAGGAGAGCTCGGCTTGCCCCTGTGCCAACTTCATCGCGAACGCAAGGCACGTCGGCACGCCACAGTCACCGCAGTTCGTCTGAGGCAGGAGTTTGAATATCTCGAGTCCGTTGAGGGCCATCTTCGCTTCTCCTTCCTAGAAGAGCGGATCCATCGAGAGGGCGGGATGGTTCTTGGAAGTGATGTACTCCAAGACCTCCTCTTCCGTCTCGGCGATCGTCTCGTCGGCCATCTTTTCGAGGAAGTCGGGGTCGCCCATCTCCTCCAGGCGCTCGGCCAGAGAGGCACGCATGGTCTCCTTTAGCTCCTTGGGCATCCAGACCACGCGCGAGATGCCGCCCTCGGCCGCCAGGAACTTGCGGCTGGCGATGTATCCGCGTCCGATGCCCATGAAACCCGGGGCCTGGACCCCGCCACCCACCATGCCGGCCAGCGTGGAGAACTTCATCCCCGATGGCGTCATGCCCGTGAACTCGCGGTTGACGATCATCACGCCGTTGCAACTCGGCAGGAGTGCGATGATGCACATGAAGCAGCCGCAGGAGGTCATCGGATCGATGAGCAGCGAGTAGCAACTCATCCGCTCCACCGTGTTATTGGACTTGTCGTAGATGAACTCGTTGACGCCGGACCACTGGCCCAACTTGTCGTCGAGCAGCGTCCCTTTCTGTATCGGCTGGTTGGGACCTGCCGGGTTCAGCTCGTTGGAGGCCTTGGCGTCGAGCCAGTTGTACGCACCGCACAGTCCCAACCGTTCCGGCGTGACCACGCAGATGTGGTTCGGCGCGAAGCTCTGGCAAAGACTGCACGAGTAGAAGACGTCGACGGTGTCGTCGGTCAGCCCCGCCATGCGCTCGTCGCGCTGTGCGTAGGAGAGACGCGCCTTCTCGAGCCACTCGTCGACCTTGTCCTGCTCGGTGTAGATGGTGACCTGGACCTTGTCCACTATCGCGTCGAAGTCGTCGAGGATCTTGGCGTGCAGGATCTCGCCGAAGTGGGCGAAGGTCAGTCCGGCTTTCTGTGCCGCCTTGCTCACGCGGATCCATATCAGGTCGCGCTGACCCATGTGAAGGATGCCTTCCGCGTAGTTGAGCAGGTGGTGTATCTGGCGTTCGAGCACGGGCTCGAAGTCGCTCTGCATCTTGCGGCCGGCCACCTCGACCACGATGCCGAGGGGGACGGTCGAGCCGGCCTCCAGGTCGCCTATCTCGGGCCCGACGACCTCTATCTTGCCGTCCTCGACCTCGGAGGAGTCCAGCGTGCGCAACCATTCGAAGGCGGTGGTCTTCTGCCCCCCGGCCTCCAGGTAGGTGTCCTCCTTGCGCACGCGCTCGCCCTCGAACGCAGGGCCGTAGGAGACGGGTACGGGAATCTCGGTGACCTTGACCTTCAGACCGCGGACCTCGATCGCCTTCTGTACCAACTCGTCGGTCGAGACGTTGGAGACGACGTGTTCGTAGGTGCAGATGCCGGTCGGAAGGATCTGCGGGATGTCGGAGGTCGCGATGGTGGGGAAGCCGTAGGATATCGCTCCGGCGGCGGTGGCGTACCACTCGTCGGTGACCTCGCCGAGCGCAAGCACGAAGGCGAAGATGCGGTTCTTGTTGTAGCGGAGGATGCGCTCGTAGTCGCCCGGTTCCACGCCGCCGAAGGCCATCGCGGCACGCGTGGCGAAGCCCAGGGAGTAGATCTGACCGTAGACCTCCTTGGCGAACGGCACGAGGCGGGTGTCCCAACCCAGTTGCACGTCCTCTTCGGCGAGTTGCTCGGCGAACGTCTTGCCGCCGTCGTGTCCGGCCATGAAGACGTAGAGCATCTTCTCCTGCATCTCGCGAGCCAGCCGCACGGCCGTCTCGTTGTCCGGGGCGGCGCCGACCACGGCGGCGAAGCCGGGTGCAGAGCCGTCGACGAACTCGACGCCGCGGGCGCGCATGATGACGTCGTCGGCGGCGCCGAGCCATAGGTCGGTCACGGGCGGCGGATCGCCTTCGACGTACCGCATCGCCTCTATGCACTCCTCGGCGAGTAGCGTGGCGATGCCGGCGTCCAGCGTGTCGCCGAGGTAGGGGAGCCACAGTTTCTCTGCCGGGAGTTCCGGGAGCAGGTCGCGCGCGGTGGCCAGGGTCTCGTCCATGTCGGAGAGCTTCTCGACCTTCTGGCCGGTGAGCCCGTAGATGACGGGCAGGTAGTAGCCTGTGTTCGGGAACTCGACGGCCGTGTCGGCCCCGTGGCCCTCCTTCAGTTCGGCGAGCCGTGCGGCCGCCTTGTCGACGATGGAGTGTGCGCCGCGTATCGCGGCAGAGGCGATTATCTTAGACATGGAGCTCCCTCCTCATATCCATGTCGAACAGCACCCGCTCGGCGGGGACGTCGATCTTCAGCGCTGCCCGCTTGGCGTCTATCTCGTCGAGGGTGGTGGCCACTATCTCCTCAGGGGTGTCGAGGAAGGCCAGCTTGCCGCCCACGCGCTCGCTCCAGCCGTCGATCATGTATTCCACCAGCGTCTCACTCCCCGAGACTGGTGAGCCGACCCCTCCGAAGAGGACGCATGCACCGCTGGCGACGCAGTACGTCGCGATGGCGATCGCCTTCTCGCTGAACCACTCGGGGCAGATGCCCACCGCAGGCAGGTCGCTGATGTCCTCGCCGAGGCCGCCTTCCTCGACGACCTCCGAGAGGATGGTGAGGATGCGGGAGTTGTCCACGCACGAGCCGACGTGGAGGACCGGCGGTATGCCGACCGCTTCCAATATCTCGCGTAGTCCCTCGCCCGCGTACTCCATGGTCTCGGGTGCCAGAAGGCCGTACTTGCCGGAGGTTATCGCCGCGCATCCCGTCACGACACACAGGACGTCGTTGGCGATCAGTTCCCTCACGACCTGCACGATGCTCGCGTCGTGCTTGGTGCGGACGTTGTTGCAACCCACGATGGCGGCCAGACCGCGGATGCGCCCGCTGATGATGCCGTCGTTGAGCGGCCGGAAGGACGCACGCATCTTCCCGCCGAGCATCCGCTTGATGTACTCGTGCGAGAAGCCGGCTATCAACTGCCCGGTCTCCGTGGGGATGTGCACCTCGCCGCGGTTCGCGAAGTTCTCGATGGCGATGCGCACGATCTCCTCGGCGGCTTCGACGGGCGTGTGCTCGTCGACCTGGATGTGGAGGACGCTGTCGCCTTCGATGTGGGCCTTCTCCGAGGTGGTGATGAGTTTGGTGTGGAAGTGCTCGGCGGTCTTGGCCAAGCCCTGGAAGATGCATTGCACGTCCACGGCCATGACCTCGACGGACCCGGTGAGTATCGCCAACTCCTGCTGGAGCACGTTGCCTGCCGGCGGCACGCCCTGCCGCATCAGGTTCTCGTTGGCCGTGCAGCAGATGCCGACCAGGTTGATGCCCTTCGCACCGGCCGCCTTCGCCATCTCGATCATCTCCGGGCTGCGGACGGCGTTCACGATCAGCGAGGAGAGGAGCGGCTCGTGACCGTGGATGACGATGTTGACCTCGTCTTCGGAGAGTACGCCCAGGTTCGCCGAGCTGCGCACCGCCTCCGGCGTCCCGAGTAGGACGTCCGAGAGGTCGGTGGCGATCATCGAGCCACCCCACCCGTCTCCGAGGGCACAGCGCATAGAGGCGTCCAGGATGTCTTTGTACTCCTGGTCGTTGCCGGCATGGGTGCGATGCATGACCTCGACGATCTCGCGGTCGATGCCACGAGGCATCAATCTCCGCTCCCGCCAGACCTTCCGACGCTTCTCGGGAGCCCTCTGCATGAAGAGGAGCTCGCCTTCCTGTTGTCCGAACTGAGCGAGGGCGACGTCGGCCACCTCGCCGGCCAGCGTGTCGATGTCCTTGCCCTCTATCTCGATGCCGAAGTCGGCGGCGACCTTGGCCAGTTTGACCTCGTCGATCACCCTCAGGCCCTCGGTCTCGCCCTCGGCGACCGCTTTGAGCATCAGCGCCACGTCGCGTCCGTGGTCGGAGTGGGCCGAAGCTCCTGCTGCCACCATGCGCGCGTAGTTGCGTGCAGCGATGGTCTCCAGGGTCGCGCCGCAGACGCCGACCTTGTCCTCCTTGTTCTTGCCGGAGATGCGGCACGGACCCATCGCACACATCTTGCAGCATGCGCCTTCCGCGCCTATCGGGCACGGCTTCATCGTCAGCGAGCGGTCGAAGACCGTCTCGATCCCCGCCTGCGTCGCGACCTCCAGCATCTCCAACGCGGTCGGGTCGATGCTGACCTCCTCGACCTGGTCTTTCCTGGTGTCCTCACTCATCTCGGGCTCCTTCATCCCGCACGCGTCCGCGTGCTACTGCGAGAGACTCTCTATCGCGGTGTGTATCAGCGAGACGGCCTTCGGGTGCCTCATCACGAGGATGTCGGCCCCACCTATGGCAAGCGTCATCGCCGTGGTGGCTTCCCAGAGCACGCCTCGTCGGCTCGGGTCGCCCCATTCCGGCTGGTCCTCCGATGTCGCACGCGCTTCTTTCGTGCGCCAGACCTCTCTGCCGAGGTTGCATACCATGGGCATCTGGGTCATCGAGTCGTCCTGGTTGAGTGCCGCCAGTCGCAGGCGTTCCATGACCGTGTAGGAGTACTCGATGCCGTAGCCGACAGCACCGGTGGACGGGTCGATCAGTATGCGTTCTGCATCCAGTCCCATCTGCGTGATGAGGATGTTGAGTTGCTTGGCCATGTTCACGTCGATCGGCGTCTCCGCGATGACGGTGTGACCGTAGCCGAGCGCGGCGGCCGTTATCGGCTTGTAGTTGTCCTCGGTGGCAGGGCCTATGGCCAGAGGTACGTCCGTGACGGTCTCGGCGACCTTCTTGAGCACCTCGGCGTCCTTGTCTGCGTTGCCACAGCCGTAGACGAGGAGCGGGACGTCGACCGCCCCGGCCACCGCCTGCACCGTCGCAGCGGCATCCGCAGGAGAGGTGTCTGCACCGTTGGGGTCTGTGGAGGCCAGCTGCACGCAGACGAGGTCGGCACCGTGCTCGGTCACGCATGCCTCGGCCCATGCTGCAGGGTCGCCCATGACGTCGCTGACAGCGTCCTCCAGTTCTGCGGCCCACCCTTCGGGGCGTGCGTCGTAGACCTCCATGGCGATGACGGGCGGGTGCGGTATCTCCCCGTCGAAGGTGTGGAACGGCAGTGCGTTCTGACCGCCGACGACGACCGCTCCGTCTCCGCTGCCCAGGGTGATCTCCCGGATGCGGCCTTTCGAGCTATGTGTAGGTGTCTCTAACCCCATCTTCGAAGCCTCCTAAGGTCGGCCGGACATGGTCCTCTCGGCGGACTGGACGGTGTTCTCCATCAGCATCGCTATCGTCATGGGGCCGACGCCCCCGGGTACGGGCGTTATCGCCGAGGCACGTTCGGCGGCCGCCTCGAACTCCACGTCGCCGACGAGCCCGTTCTCAGTGCGGTTGACGCCGACGTCTATGACGACGGCCCCTTCCTTGATCCACTCGCCCTTTACCATCTCCGGTCTGCCGACCGCGACGACCAGCACGTCGGCGCGGCCCACGACCTCGGGCAGGTCGACGGTGCGGCTGTGGCAGATGGTCACCGTCGCGTGCTCGGCCAGAAGCATCATCGCCACCGGCTTGCCGACGATGTTGCTGCGCCCCACGACGACGGCCTCCTTACCCTTCAGGTCCACACCGGCCTCTTCGAGTAGGACCATGCAGCCGTGCGGCGTGCAGGGGAGGAAGGCGTCCTTGCCGATGAACATCCGACCGACGTTCTCCGGGTGGAAACCATCGACGTCCTTATCCGGGTCTATCGCCTCGATGACGGCCTCTTCGTCGATGTGCCCGGGCAGAGGCAGTTGTACCAGTATCCCGTGGACATCGGGGTTCGCGTTCAACTCGTCGATGAGGGCGAGGAGGTCTGCTTGCGAGGTGTCCTCGGGGAGTTCGTGTTTGAAGGAGCGTATCCCCGCCTCGTCGCAGGCCTTGTGTTTCATGCACACGTATATCTCCGACGCAGGGTCATCTCCTACTATCACCACGGCAAGACCCGGCACCACACCGCGCTCGCGCAGGTCGGCGACCCTCTCGGCCACCGCTTCGCGCCGCTTCTGCGCTATCGCCTTGCCGTCGATGATGCGTGCTGTCATCTGCTGCCTCCAGTCCTGGTCCGCGTTCCGTATGCGTTCTCGAACACCGTCATGCCGTCGCGTTCGCCTTCGTCGGGACGACGCCGGCGAGCATCGTCTTCACCGCTTGCAGTGCCGGCGAGTCGGGCGGCAGAGCGAAAAGACCCGTCCCGTCCAGGTCACAACGGACCACCCCGGCATCGTCCGGCACCACGCCGAGGAAGGTGAGCCCGCTCTCTGCCATCGCTTCCTGCAGCACGGGGTCGAGCGGTTCCTGTCCACGGTTGACGACCAGCGCTCGCAGTCCCACGCCGATCTCGAGTTCTCTAGCCAGTTCGTCCAGGCGTGCTGCCGTGCGGATGCCTCTCACGCTCGGGTCGGCGACCAGCAGGAGTACGTCCACGTCGCGCGTGGTACGCCTCGACAGGTGTTCGAGCCCGGCCTCGTTGTCCATCACTATGTACGAGTAGGCACGTGAGAGGTCGTCTAAGCATTTGCGCACGAGGTTGTTCACGTAGCAGTAGCACCCGGCGCCTTCCGGGCGGCCCATCGAGAGCAGGTCGAAGCCCGGTGTCTCGGCGATGTAGCGGTTGATGTTGAGCTCCAGCCAGGCATCCTTGCTCATCCCGCCCGGTGTCTGTCCGTTCGCCTGCATCAACTCTTCGGTGATCTCGCCCACGCTGCGCTCCACTTCGACCCCGAGTGCTTCGTGCAGGGTGGAGTTGGGGTCGGCATCCACCGCGAGAACGCCTCGGATGCCCATCTCGTTGAGTGCACGCACGGCGAGCGCGGCGAACGTGGTCTTGCCGGTGCCGCCCTTGCCTGCCGTAGCGATGGTGAAACCCATCTACCCCACCGCCCCGGTCGCTCTGCGTGCGGCGAGCATCTTCTCCGTGCGAGGGAAGAGGGCAAGGTCGGTATGGGGCAGGAAGAGCGAGGAGACGTACTCGTCCATGAAGCCGGCGTTGACGGAGAGCTCTATGTAGGTGAGCATCTGCGCGACGTCGTGGGCGGTCAAAAGCATCTCCGATGAAGTGGCAGCCACCCTGGCTCCTGCCAAAGAAGCGTTGCCGACGAAGCGGAAGCGCTCGGCCGGCAGTTCGGGGAACATGCCGAGGACCATGACTTTCTCCAAGTCCAGGTAGTGGCCGAATCCTCCGGCGACCACGACCTCCTCTATCTGCTCCGCTCTCACGTCCACGCTCTCCAGCAACACACTTATGCCGGCGTGCACGGCGGCTTTGGCGCGCATCAGGTTCTCGATGTCGTTCTCACTGAGGACGATGTCGTGACCGGTGCTGCTGTCCTCAGAGGGCACGAGCACGTATTCTGTGCCGCACTCGCCCTCACGGATGCGTTCCGAGTCGGTCCGGACGAACTTGCCGTTCCTGTCGATGGCACCCGCCAGGAACAGCTCGGAGACACAGTCGATGAGCCCGCTGCCGCATATCCCGACAGGCTTGGTCTCGCCTATGGTCAGAAGCATCGGCTCCAGGGTCTCATCGTCTATGCGGACGAGCTCTATCGCGCCCGCCGACGCCCGCATGCCGTGTCGTATGCCGCCGCCCTCGAAGGCGGGGCCGGCCGAACACGAACATGCGATCAGCCAGTCTTTCGAGCCCAAGACGATCTCGCCGTTGGTACCTATGTCCACGAAGAGCGTCAGCTTCTCGGTCCACGGCACGCCCGCCGCGACCAGTCCGGAGACGATGTCGCCTCCGAGCCAACTCGCAGGGCACGGGAAGACGAAGACCTGCGTGCCCTCTCCTCCCGGCAGTCCTGTCTCTTCTGCCGAGGAGACGGGGAAGGAGGAAGCGACAGGAGTGTACGGCTCGCTACGTATGCTGGCCGGGGATATGCCGAGGAGAAGATGCGTCATCACCGTGTTGCCTGCCACGGTGTAGTAGAGCAGGTCATCGTGAGGGACGTCCGCTTGCGAGCAGACCTTCTCGACCAGGGCGCCGATCGTGCGCATCACTAGTCCACGTAGTTCGTCGAGGCCTTCCTCCGTGCTTCCGGCGATCACGCGGGTGATGACGTCCTCACCTCGCGTGACCTGCTCGTTGTAGTCGGAGGCGGATGCGAGCACGGCATCGTCGACGGTGTCTATGAGCGCCACCTCCACGGTGGTGGTGCCCACGTCCACCGCGATCGCCAGTTGTCGCTCGGAGGTGTCGTGCGCCTTGAAGCCGACGATGCGTGCCGGACCGAGGAGCGGGTCGGTCACGAGTGCCGTGAGCGACCAACCTCCCTCACGGGCGATGTGGGGCAGTGTGCGCACGGCGTCGAGAGAGACGTCGACGTGGTCCAAGCCATGTGTGGAGCGCAGCTCCCGCAGGACGCGGTCGAGGTCGCTGGCGTTGTCGGAGAGGGTGGGCGGGTCCGGATCCAAGGCTCGGGCGACTATCAGGGGAGAAGGCTCCGGCGAGACGTGCGCCGGGCGCTCGTCGGCCTTGAGCATCACGTTCGGCGTGCGTCTACCCTGCGTGGAGGGCGAAGGGACAGCGCCGGGCCTCGACTCGGGTGGGACTCGCACGACGACATCACCGAGCACCGAGGTCAGGCACCCCAAGACCACGCCTGCCTCGACGTCTTTCCCGCTCAGACGCGCCGAGGGCTTTGCCTCGACGTTCCCCTCTTCGACGACAAGACGACACTTGCCGCACGTACCGTCACCTCCACAGGAGGCGACGAGACGCACGTCGGCAGCGATCGCGGCGCGGAGCAGGTTCTCACCGGCTTGCACCTCGACGGCTGTCCCGTCTGGCATGAACTTCACTGTCGGCATGAGCGTTTTCCATCTGTGAGCGGCTGTCCGGTCTCTCAGAACAGGCCTACCACGTTCCCGTCGGCGTCGATGTCTATGTTGTCACCCGCAGGTGTCTTCGGAAGGCCGGGCATCGTGCGCATGTCTCCACAGAGCGGGTAGAGGAACCCGGCGCCCACGCTCGCACGGATGTCCCGGATGGGCAGTCGCCATCCGGTGGGTCGACCTTTCAGGCTAGGGTCGTGCGAGAGGGAGAGGTGCGTCTTAGCCATGCAGATCGGCAGGTGCGAATAGCCCAGCTTCGTGTACAGGTCGATCTTGGCTTCGGCTGCCGGGAGGTAGTCCACGCCGTCGGCTCCGTAGATCTCGGTGGCGATGGTCTCGATCTTCTCCTTTATCGAGGCGTCGTCCGGGTAGAGGAAGTGGAAGTCCTTGTCCATCTCACATGCTTCCACGACCGCTTCGGCCAGCTCGGCTCCTCCGGCTCCACCCTCGGCATGCACCCGGTGCGAGACCGCGAAGTCGGCTCCGGCCGCCAACGCGCGCTCCTTTATGAACTCGTGTTCGGCCTCGGTGTCGGTGGGGAAGGTGTTGACGACCGCCACCACGGGGATGCCGAACTTCTTCATGTTCTCGATGTGCTTCTCGAGGTTGACGATGCCTTCGGCCAGGCTCTCGAGGTCCTCTTGCTGCAACCTCTCGTCGAGCGGCATGCCAGGTCTCACCTCGAACTTGCCCGAGTGTGCCTTCAGCGCTCTCACCGTCGCGACGACCACCGCACAGTCGGGCACCAGCCCGGAGGCGCGGCACTTGATGTCCATGAACTTCTCGGCGCCCATGTCTGCGCCGAAGCCGGACTCGGTCACCACGTAGTCGGCAAGAGCGAGGGCGATCTTGTCGGCGACTATCGAGTTGTTGCCCTGCGCGATGTTGGCGAACGGGCCGGCGTGCACGAAGACCGCTCCGCCTTCGAGGTTCTGCATGAGGGTGGGCTTGATGGCGTCTTTCATGAGCACGGCCATCGCACCGGCACACTTGAGGTCCTCGGCCGTGACCGGCTCGCCTTTGGAGTTCGTGCCTATGACGATCCTGCCGAGACGCTTGCGCATGTCCTGGAGGTCGCTGGCCATCGCCAGGACTGCCATGACCTCGCTGGCCACGGCGATGTCGAAGCCGGTCTCGCGCGGGATGCCGTCCATCTTGCCGCCGAGGCCGACGATGACGTTACGCAGTGCACGGTCGTTGAGGTCGACGACACGCCGCCAGGTGATCGAGTAGGGGTCGATGTCGAGGTCGTTACCTTTGAAGAGATGGTTGTCGATGTATGCGGCGAGCAGGTTCGTGGCCAAAGAGACGGCATGTACGTCCCCGGTCAGATGCAGGTTGAAGTCCTCCATGGGGATGACCTGCGAGTAGCCGCCGCCGGCAGCACCGCCCTTGATACCGAAGACGGGACCGAGCGAGGGTTGACGTATGCAGGTGATGACGTTCTTGCCGATGTGTTTCAGTGCTTGCCCAAGACCGACGGTCGTCACCGTCTTGCCTTCGCCCAGAGGCGTGGGGTTGACTGCGGTGACGTCTATGTAGCGTCCTTGCGGGCGGTCGGCGTGCTTCTTCAAGACATCGAGCGACACCTTGGCCTTGTATGGCCCGTAGAGCTCGAGGTCTTCTTCGGCTATCCCGGTCCGTTCTGCTACTGCGACTATCGGTTCGAGAGTCGCTTCCTGAGCGATCTGAAGATCGGACTTCATCCGTATCCCGCCCCTCTCACTCGCGTCCTGGCTTATCTGATCGATGAAACCCCGTATCACATATATCACGGGGTAGGGGATACCAAGAGCCAGTTTCCGGGATCGTCAACGATGTTACGCTGCCTAGACCCGGGTTTGAACAAGGTCTCCCCCGACCGGACGGCTTCGTTCCGCGGGCGGCGCCATTCTCTCCGCGAGCGTGAACCATATTTTTACAGTACCACTCGCCATCCGTTTGCTGCCTGCCTGCTGTGGCGATATCCTGAGTTGCCTGTATCGACCTGAACGCTGGACAAGACACCTGCCGAGGGGAACCGACCAGTGATAGACCTGCTCAGCCAGCTCGTACGCGATGCCATGAAGGCCGCCGTCGAAGACGGACAGTTGCCCATCGACGAGATCCCGGAGCCCTACCTGGAGCGCCCGCGAGATCCGAGTCATGGTGACTGGGCCACCAACGTCGCGATGCAGCTGGCGAAGTCGGCCAAGATGCCCCCTCGGCAGATCGCCGAGGTCATAGCGGAGCGGATGAGCGGGCATGAGGACATCGACGCCGTCGAGGTCGCGGGCCCCGGCTTCATCAACATCCGGCTGTCCCCTCATGCCCTGCAGCGGGTGCTCACCGAGATCCACGACAAGGGCGCCGATTTCGGCCGTCTTACCGTAGGCGAGGGCAAGAAGGTGCAGGTCGAGTTCGTCTCGGCCAACCCCGTCGGCCCCATGCACGTCGGTCATGGGCGCTGGGCAGCCCTCGGCGACGGGATAGCGCGCGTTCTGGAGTACGTCGGCTATGAGGTCGAGCGCGAGTTCTACATAAACGACGCCGGCGTGCAGATGGACATCTTCACCGCCTCTGTCGCGGCTCGCTATCTCGAACTCTGCGGTCGCGAGGTCGTCTTTCCCGAGGACGGCTATCAGGGCGCCTACATCACAGACATCGCGAAAGAGATCTTCGAGGAGGAGGGCGACCGCTGGGCGGACGTCCCTGCCGAGGAGCGCGAATCCTACTTCATGGAGAAGGCCTACGTGCAGGTGCTCGAGCACCTGGAGCGCGTGCTGGCCAGGATGGGCGTGACCTTCGATGTCTGGTTCTCCGAGCGCACGTTGCATGCGGAGATGGAGGGTGGCTCCAGTGCCATCGAGCGTGCCATAGGGATGCTGCGCGAGGCCGGCTACATATACGACAAGGACGGGGCGGTGTGGTTCCGCACCACCGACTTCGGTGACGACAAGGACCGCGTCCTCAAGAAGGCCGACGGCGCATACACCTACTTCGCCGCCGACATCGCTTACCACGCCGACAAGTTCTCGCGCGGTTTCGACCTGGTCATCGATTTGTGGGGCGCGGACCACCATGGCTACATCAAGCGCATGGAGGCGGCTGCGGCAGCCCTCGGGCACGAGGGCAAGTTGGAAGTCATCATCGGCCAGATGGTCAACCTCTTCCGTGGTGGCGAGATCGTGCGCATGTCCAAGCGCACGGGGGAGATGGTCACCTTCGAGGAGCTGCTGGACGAGGTGGGCCCTGACGCGGCGCGCTACTTCTTCCTGCGGCGTTCCACCGACCAGCCGCTGGACTTCGACATCACGCTCGCCAAGGAACGCTCCAACGAGAATCCGATCTACTACGTCCAGTACGCGCATGCACGCATCTGCTCGATACTGCGCAAGGCGGCCGGAGTGGCCACCGACGACACCACGCTCGACATCGCCCGGACCGCTTCTTCGCTAGTGCGCGACGATGCTCCTCTGGACCTGCTGTCTTCCGGCTCCGAACTCGCGCTCATGCGCAAACTGGCCGAGTTTCCAGAGGTGGTGGAGGTGGCAGCACGCCTGCGGGCTCCTTACAAGTTGACGCGTTATGCAGAGGACCTCGCTGCGCTGTTCCATCAGTTCTACACGCAGTGTCGCGTGGTGGATCCCGACGAAGAGGACCTGACGGCGGCACGTCTGTATGCTGTGAACGCCACCCGCATCGCTCTGGCGACCGTCCTCAGCCTGATAGGCGTGGACGCACCGGAGCGCATGTGACCTGGCGCATGTGACGCATCCTGCAGGAGGAACGAGGGAGATGGCAGAGACGAACACACCGCCTCCGGGCATAGAGCCGGACTTCAAGACGGCAGAAGACCTCAAAAGCGTCCTCCCCATGACCGCCGAGGTGCGCGACGGGCGCCTGTTCGTGGGCGGTGTGGACATGGTCTCGCTCGCCCAGGAAGCCGGCACCGCGCTCTATGTGATGGACGAGGAGCACATCCGTCATCAACTCCGTCAGTACATCGAGTGGACGCGCTACCACTGGAAGGACGTCGACGTCGTCTACGCGGGCAAGGCCTTCCTCTCTCTCGGTATGGTGAGGATCATCGACGAGGAGGGCTGCTCGCTGTTGTGCGCCTCCGGAGGCGAGTTGGCTTATGCGATGCGCGCGGGACTTCCGCCCGAGCGCGTCCAGGTCCATGGCAACAACAAGACCGACGCGGAGCTGGCCGAGTGCCTCGATGCGCGAGTGGGGCGCGTGGTCGTCGACTCGTTCTTCGAGATGGAGCGGTTGTCGAGGATGGCGGAGGAGCGCGGCATGGTGCAGCCCGTGCTCATCCGCGTCACTCCCGGCATCAAGGCCGACACGCACGACTACATACAGACCGGACAGGAGGATTCCAAGTTCGGCTTTGGCCTAGCGGAGGGACTCGCTCTGCGCGCGGTCAAGAGAGCGCTCGATCTCCCCGGTGTGGAGTTGGCCGGGCTGCACATGCACATCGGCTCGCAGATATTCGCCCTGCAGAGCTTCTCGAAGGCCATAGAGGTCGTCGTCGATTTCATGGGTCAGATACGCGAAGAGACCGGGCACACCGTGCGCGAACTCGACACCGGGGGCGGCCTGGGGATCGCCTACGGTCTTCCGGACGAGCCCTCCACCATCCAGGAGTACGGCAAGGTGATAGTCGACGGCATCAAGGAAGAGGCCGAGAAGCACGGTCTTCCCGTGCCGAAGATGATGGTCGAGCCCGGACGCAGCGTGGCGGCGAACGCAGGCGTGACGCTTTACACGGTCGGCGCGATAAAGGAGATCCCGGGCATCCGCACGTACGTCGCTGTCGACGGCGGGATGTCGGACAACATCCGCCCCGCGCTCTACGGGGCACGCTACGAGGCGCTCATCGCGAACAAGGCCGACGTGCCGCGAGAGACGATCGTCACCGTGGCTGGCAAGCACTGCGAGAGCGGCGACATCCTGCTGCGTGACGCACCGCTACAGCCGTGCGAGAGCGGTGATGTCCTGTGCATCTGTGCCACAGGCGCTTATTGTCAGTCCATGGCGTCCAACTACAACAAGCAGGTACGTCCCGGGGTGGTGTTCGTGTGTGACGGCGAGTGGCGTTGGACCGTGCGCCGCGAGACGTACGAGGACCTGATGCGGTGCGAGGTGCTGGAGGAGGGAACGAGTCTTCTATGCTGAGTGTGGCGGGGAGCTAAGACTGATTTGAGATTTTTATGTCCCAGCGTCTTAGCTCCCCGCCACACTCCGAAGTGGTACGCTCTATGACAGACTCGCTAAGATACTACCTAAGTCTTAGCTCCCCGCCACACTCCGAAGTGGTACGCTCTACTCCGACGACGAGATCGTCCGGAGGGTGTCTTAGCTCCCCGCCACACTCCGAAGTGGTACGCTTGCAGCCGACCGCAGTGAATCATCTCCTGTGTCTTAGCTCCCCGCCACACTCCGAAGTGGTACGCTCCAGGAAGCGGTCGCAGAGCTCGTTCAGGTGTCTTAGCTCCCCGCCACACTCCGAAGTGGTACGCTTCTACGGAGAGCGACCCCGTTCCTTGCGTCGTCTTAGCTCCCCGCCACACTCCGAAGTGGTACGCTGTCGATGTCCTGCCAGCCGTCGCGCATGTAGTCTTAGCTCCCCGCCACACTCCGAAGTGGTACGCTCGAAGGCGACGAAGGCACCGGACCTCGGCGGTCTTAGCTCCCCGCCACACTCCGAAGTGGTACGCTAGATGATTGAGTAAGGTCTTTCGCTATTGAGTCTTAGCTCCCCGCCACACTCCGAAGTGGTACGCTAACACGGTCGATGTTATCGTGCAGGCCAATGTCTTAGCTCCCCGCCACACTCCGAAGTGGTACGCTTTCATTGAG
>CAYWAF010000009.1:0-29065 GCA_964456355.1 uncultured Eubacteriales bacterium
CCCCGGATGTATTTCTTCATGTCACTGGTAGCCGTCGTATAACCGGGAAGAAGGGCAGCGCTTTTGTCGGAGATCCCCGGCCCTTGGTCTGCGAAGCGGATCTCATGGCCTCCGGGTAGGACCGACACCACGATCTCCCGGAAGTCAGCATGGATGAGGTTCTCCACGATCTCCCGGAGCACGGTGTATGGGACAGAGCTTCCGGCGTCCGTCGCCAGCGAATAGGTGGTGGTGGAGAGACGCTCGATGAGGTCGGCCGGGCTCGAGGCGGAGACATCGAAGATCCTGGGAGCGGCCGCCCTGGAATCATAGACGGCGAGACGGGCACAGTATCTGCGCGTAGGACGCGTCCTGCCCGGAAGGGCATGGGTGACCTTTTCATCATCAAGAACCGCGCGAGGCGGTGAAAAGAACGGCTTCATTCGTCCCCTCAAGTTTCCACAAGTGCTTCCGGCATCCACACCGTTATCAACACCGGAAGCGAAAGGCTATAAACCTTAAACCCCTGCAAAAACCCCGTATCTACCAGCACTTTCGTGTGACGATGAAAGGACAGGAACTGCTCTACGAGCGGCTTTCCCTAGTTATCCACAGGCCTTTCCACACTTGTGGACAAACACCCTCAAGCAAGCTTCAAGGAGAGGAATCCCTGCAGGATAGGCTTCTTTCCGGCTTCCAGCCCCTTTCCGAAGCTCATCAGATGAACGAATCTTGATGAAGCACTGTGGAAAGAAGAGGTCGGGGTCGAACAAGACGGCTGCGGTTGTGGAAAACACGAGCCCCCGCCTCACCGGAAAAGAAGCACGGCACACGATCTGGTCCCGAACGGGCGTTTTTCAAGGTCATTCCAGGCAGAATCATCTTCTGCCAAGTGGCGCTGATTTTAGCAAAGGGGAACGACTCCAACAATGTGCCGAAAAAGTTATCCACAGGGTCAATCCGCTAAGGTACTGCGTTTTCCACATTATCCACAGATTTTGGGATTATTTCGAAGCCCTTTGCGGAATGGGTCTTGGAGAAGCGGAAACCAGGAGACCGTCACTCAGAAGCGATTCTGACGCAGATGATATGCGTGTTGCGTTGACAAGGGGATATGTCGAACGTACAATATCCCAGCTCTGCGCTCGCAGGAGCCTGAAACGGAGGGCCGAAGTGAAACGGACATTCCAGCCCAACAGAAGAAAGCGCAGCAAGACGCACGGGTTTCGCGCGCGCATGTCTACTCGCGGAGGGCGGCGGGTGATCGCGAACCGCCGGCGCAAGGGGCGCAAAGTCCTATCCGCATAACCCGGCCGAGGAGGCTGCCGTGAAGGACACGATCAAGTCCTCGCGGGAGATCGACGCGATGTTCCGCACCGCGAAGCGGGAAGGCGATGCGTTGATCGTTGTGTTTGCTGCCGAAGGCGACGAGCGACGCGGCCCACAAGGCCGCGTCGCTGTCATTGCCGGCAAGAAGATAGGATCGGCCGTGCGACGGAACAGGGCAAAAAGGCTGCTCAGGGCGGCTGCACATGAAGCCGGTGGACCATGGCGCGGGTGGGACGTCCTGCTGCTGGCCACCCCGCACACGAACAACGCCACGTCCTCAGAGATCAGTGCGAGTCTGGCACGGCACCTTTCGGCCTTGGGGGTCCGAGGGAGATGAATCTCGCCCAGCACGCAACAGTGCTTCTCATCAGGGGGTATCAGACCTTCATCTCCCCCCTTTTCCCCGCTACATGCAGGTTCACACCCACATGTTCAACATATGCGATAACATCTGTTGAGCGCTACGGCGTCCTCAAGGGAGGATGGATGGCAGTGAAGCGAGTCGCCCGCTGCCATCCCTGGAACCCTGGCGGGCACGACCCGGTGCCGTGAATGCGCAATAGGAAAAATATGGAAATAGGAGGCCTGTGACCCGTGTGGGACGCCATCAAACAATTGATCATGGCAGCACTCCAGATGCTGTACTCCGTGACAGGAGACTACGGGTGGGCGATCATCGTCCTGACCGTCATCATCCGTCTTGCGCTCACCCCCCTTACCATAAAGCAGACTCGCTCGATGTACGAGATGCAGCGAATCCAACCGAAGATCAAGGAACTTCAGAAGAAATACAAGAACGACAAAGAGAAACTGCAGGAAGAAACATTGAAGTTCTACCAGGAGAACAAAGTGAACCCCTTCGGGGGCTGTCTCCCGATGTTGCTCCAGATGCCGATCTTCTTCGCCCTCTTCTCCGTCCTCCGGACGGATTTCCCGAAGTATCTCGAGACCCTCACGGCTGCTGAAAGAGCAGCAGCGCAGGGCTGGTGGATAATCATCCCGGACCTTACGCTGACACCATCCGACGTCTTTTCCGCGCACGGCGTCATGGCTGCTATCCCCTACCTGGTGCTTGTGGTGCTTTTCGGCCTGAGCGTTTGGTTGCCACAACAGTTGATGCCTGGCGAGAGCCAGCAGAAGAACATGGGACTGATAATGGCTGCGATGATGCTTTATTTCGGCTGGGTCAGCCCTGCCGGCGTGCTGTTGTACTGGGTCACGTCGAGCTTGCTCGGCCTGGGGCAACAGCAGCTCCAGATACGTTATTACACCCAGAAGGGAGAATGATATGGAGCGGGAGGCTATCGGTGTAGGCCCCACCGTCGAAGATGCCATCGATGCTGCTCTGGAGGAACTAGGGGTACAACAAGACGCCGTCGAGTACGAAGTTCTCAAGGAGGGCGGAAAGAAGATCTTCGGCCTTGGGGCAGAAAAAGAGGCCGAAGTCCGGGTCTGGCTCAAGCAAGAGGCCGTAGAAGAGTTGGAGGCGGCCAAACGCGCCGCACGCGAGGTCCTGGGCGTGACCGAGGACGATGAAGAAGAAGAGGAAGACGAGACCGGTCCCCCAGAAGAGGCCGACTCCACAAAAGACGTCAGCGAAGAGGATCTCGACCGGATCGCCGATGCAGCGGTCGAGATAATCCAGGGAATCCTTAAAACCCTCGATATAGAGGCTACGATCGAAGAGTACGAGGGTGACGAAGGCGAACTCATCTTCGATGTCGTAGGCGATGATCTTGCTGTCTTGATCGGGAGGCACGGACGCACCCTCGATGCATTGCAGGTGTTGGTCGGAGCTGCAGTGAACAGGCAGCTCAAGATACGCCATCCTGTGATCGTCGATGTCGAGGGGTATCGCAACAGGCGTCGCGAGAAGCTGGAGGAGATCGCACAACGGGCGGCTGACAAGGCTGTGCGGCAAGGGCATTCTGTGAAACTTCGGCCGATGAGTAGTTATGAGAGAAGAATCGTGCACATGTACCTGAGAGACAACCCCCGCGTGCATACTGTCAGCGAAGGCGAAGAGCCCTTCCGCTATGTAGTAGTGAAGGCCGGCTGATTCTCAGCGGCGGAGCCACACGGTGCTCTATCCAGAACTCCTTCGGATACGGGGCCGATATGAGCATGAATCGGCGAAAAGATGCCTGGATTTCCAGCAACGGATAGTTTTGGCAGAACCGCCGATGATGTTTCACGTGAAACATCGCTGAAGTAGACCATCCCGAATCAGCCGGATGGCTCCCCCTCTCTGAGCGAACTTGCCTTTGAGGAGCGTTGCGCTCAGAATACGTGAGAGCACGCTTCAGCGAAGGAGACAGATGGGTGTTTCACGTGAAACATCTCCAGCCGAAGAGGGCCTCCGTCAACTGATACTCGAAGAGGCACCCGCTGTCTTTTCAGGTCTCTCACCTGCAACGGCAGATCTTCTTGCGCGCCATCTTCTGTGGGTTCTGCAAGAGAACTCAAGACTCAATCTGACTTCGATCACAGAGCCAACGGAGGGCGTTCGCCTGCATGTGTTGGATTCACTTGCTGTGGCAGCGCATGTTCCCGAAGGCGCTCACCGTCTTTGTGATCTAGGGTCAGGACAAGGATACCCTGGGATACCGATCGCTCTGGCGACGCAGAAAAAGATGCTGCTACTCGAACCCAGAAAGAAAAGAGCGCGTTTTTTGAGGAAGACGATAGAAAAGCTCGGCGCCCAGGAAAGGATATCAGTATCTGATGTGCGGTCTGAAGAATATGCCCGAAGCCATCCCCCCAGCATGGACGTCGTTGTGGCCAGAGCAGTCGCCGAGCTTGCGACGGTGGTAGAGCTCTCCGCGCCCTTGTTGAGGCTCTCGGGCCGGCTTTTTGCGATGAAAGGAAAGCCCTCCGCCGAAGAGATGGAGCGCGCGGATCGCGCTGCAGCCCTATGTGGGATGAAACAAGACGAGACGATCGAGTACATGCTTCCTGATGGCGTGCGACGCACCCTTGTCTGCTACCAGCGCATCGGTGATTCTTCGCGAGACCTTCCGCGCAGGCCCGGAGTCGCTCAAAAGAAACCACTAGTCTGACCTTTCAGCTCACCTCGCCGTGTTCTATAATCGTTGCATGTCATGACCCGAAGTGAGGGGGAGAGGTGTTCTTCGGCAACAGACCCAAAGACGCTCAGTCCGGCGCGCTCACGCTCGCAATCGTCAATCAAAAAGGAGGCGTGGGCAAGAGCACGACTGCTGTCAACCTAGCCGCAGCTCTCGGCGAGATGGGGAAGAAAGTCTTGCTGGTGGATCTTGATCCTCAGGGGAACGCGACATCCGGATTCGGCCTCAACCGCAGCGAGCGAGAGCGGTGCATCTACGATGTTCTGATCGCCGACGAGCCGATCGAGGGACTGATCGAGCCGGTCGAGAGCGAACATGTGTTCGTAGTACCGGCGACGATCCAGCTCGCTGGTGCCGAGATTGAGCTCGTCTCTGCCATGAGCCGAGAGAACAAACTCAAGCACAGTCTGGCGCCTGTGCAAGACGATTTCGACTTCATTCTCGTGGACTGTCCTCCTTCGTTAGGGTTGCTGACCGTCAATGCGCTTACGGCAGCGAACGGCACCCTCATCCCGATACAGTGCGAGTATTATGCGCTGGAAGGACTTTCCAAATTGTTGGACAGCATCCGCTTGGTACGACGCCACCTCAACCCTGGTCTTCAAGTGTTCGGCGTGGTCATGACGATGTTCGACGGTCGGACGAAGCTCTCGGCCCAAGTGGTCGAAGAAGTCCGGGATTTCTTCGAGGACAAGGTCTTCGAGACCGTCATCCCCAGAAGCGTGCGTCTTTCCGAAGCACCCAGCTTCGGTCAGCCGATCACCGTCTACGACAAGAACGGACGCGGCGCAGAAGCCTATCGCGACCTGGCGAAAGAAGTGATGTCACGTGTCTAAGAGAGGGCTGGGAAGAGGGCTCTCCGCCCTCATCCCCGAAGGCGAAGACAGACATGGTTCGGGGGCGCAGGAGATCCCGGTGAACGAGATCCAGCCGAACCCCAAACAGCCGAGGACCGAGATCGACGAGCAGAGCGTCAGCGAGCTGGCAGACTCCATAAAGAAGGTCGGCCTTCTACAGCCGATCATCGTCCGGGCGCATAGTGACGGATATCAGATAATAGCCGGTGAAAGGCGCTGGAGGGCTGCCCGCATGGCCGGGCTGGAAAGTGTTCCGGCTCGCGTGATGAGCGCCTCGGACCCGGACGCGTTGGAACTTGCTCTGATAGAGAACCTCCAGAGAGAGGACCTCAACCCCATAGAAGAAGCCACAGGATACAGGCGCCTTCTGACCGAGCACGATATGACCCAGGCCGAGCTCGCCGACAAGGTCTCTAAGTCGCGTTCGGCGATCACCAATGCGCTACGCCTCCTGGACCTTCCCGAAGAAGTGCAGGAGATGGTCTATAAAGGCGACCTGTCCGCCGGTCACGCTCGAGCGATACTGACGGTCCCGGACGCCGAGATGCGGATCAAGTTGGCGACCAAGGTGACGACCGAGGGCCTCTCTGTGCGGGAGACGGAGAACCTGGCCCGGCTGTATGCCGTCGGCAGGTCACCGGAGAGGGCCAAACGACCGCCGACGCCCAAATCCTTCAAGATCGTCGCCCGGAAGCTCCGTCGGGCACTCGGGACCAACGTGAGGGTCCGGCAGACTCCGAAGAAGGGGAAGATCGAGATAGACTTCCACGGGGAAGAAGACCTTGAGAGGATATTCAGACTCCTCACCGAAGGAGCGGAACAGGACGCGGAGGAGACGGAGCGGGCATGAGGCAGAGAATGGAACATTTTGCCATCGGCTTGATGGTCGGCGCAGTCATCGGGTTCGTCGCGGGCATACTGCTGGCTCCGGCCAGCGGCACGCAGATCCGGCGCAGGATAGCCGATGAGGCGCGTCGCGCAGCCGACATCGCCCGAGAGGTCGCGGATCAGGCAGAGAAGGTGGCCGAGAGGATAGGCGGGAAGGTCGACCGCTGCCTTGGCCGCGACGAAGACGTCGCCTGGCGCAAGGTCCACGAGATCCGCGAAGGCGTGCAACGTTACACGGTCGCGCAGACCGCCGAATGATGTCAGAGCCGGGTGGCACCATGCTGCCGTGAGGTGAGGCGGAGTGCCACTCAGGTTGCTGACAGGAGGAGCCAACTCCGGCAAGACGGGCATCGTCTTGGCGGAGGCCATCCAGGCTGCAGAAGCGGGCCATGCGCCCGCCATCATACTTCCCACGCATCCGGATGCGGAGCGCATCCGCGAAGAACTCTCCCATCGGTTCCCCTTGGGAATCGAGGTGAGTCGCTTCGACGGCATCGTCACCGACCTATGGCCTGCCAGGGGGGACGGGCGGACGGAGGTCCGCTCGGAGCAAAGGCGTTGGCTTTTGAGCAAGTGCGCTACGTCGTTGGGGGCACCGCCCGGGATGCCGCTCGTGGCCGAGAGGGTCCTCGAGCGGCTTGCGGGGGCCGCAGGCGAGAGGTGGCGGGAAGCGGCCCTCGCAGTCTCACGGAAAGAGGGCGATCTCCTCTCCAAGGTCTTGGCTCGATACGCCCAAGAACTTGAAGAGCGGGCTCTTCTGGAGCCGGGGGAGGCCGTCCACCTGTTGGCGGACTCGGACACGTTCCCTTACGACCCCGTCTTCTTCCATCGCTTCACCGACCTGACTCCCGCGCAGGAGCATCTCGTGACCACGCTCTCACGCGCCGGCCGGACCGTCGTCGTCACGCTCACGTGGGAAGAGGGGAGGAGGGCCACAGAGGGAGCGACGGACCTGGTCATGCGCTTGTCTGAAGTGGCAGACAGCCACGAGCGCCTGCCATCGGCGTCCTACACGCCGGTGGAGGAGATAGCACGGATGCAGCGAGGGATCTTCGAGGAGCCGGAGCCCGCGCCTCCCTCGGGCGCGGTGGTCTTCTCGACAGCGGACACCGCCGAGACGGAGGTGGAGCGCGTCTGTGCAGAGATACAGCGTCTTCGGGAGCGACATGGGCTGAGCGGCGAAGAGATCGCCGTCGTCCTTCCCGCTCCCGCACGGAGGGGCCCGGACATAGAGCAGGCTCTTCAGAAGGCGGGCATACCCTCAGACCTGGATGTCGCTCTTCCCATCGCGAGAACGCCCCTGGGGCGCGCAGCCGTCTCCCTGGCGCGCTTCATCGCCACAGGGCTGCGTGACGACCTCTTGCGCTTCATGCGCTCTGGCTACGCCTGGCCCGAGTCCGATGTCACCATGCAGCTGGAGGTGACCTGGAGACGGAAGGGGACAGAGGATGCGCGAGAGGTGTTCAAAGACCTGCCCCGCGGTCGGCTGAAGAACTCCCTGAGGGTCCTTCTGTCGGAGAAGACCACTCTTCCTGAAGCAGCAAAGGCATGGGCCACGACTCTTGACGGCATGCTCAGGACGCGCCGGGAAGAGGAGGGGATCGCAGCCGTTCCCGAGCCGGACGCCGCCGCCCATCGCGCCATCCTGAGGTTCCTCCAGGACGTGGTGGACCTGGGCGAGCGTGAGTATGACCCCGGACTCCTGTCCGTCGCGCTCTCTCGTCTCAAAGCGGCTCCTGCACGCGTGGAGAGGAAGGGCCATGTCCAGATCATGGGGGTGGACCGCATACGAGGACGTCGCTTCAGGGCAGTCATCATCATCGGCTTGAACGCAGGGGATATCCCGCGCTTGCGAGAGGACTTCCTTTCCTCGCCGGCCGCGACGCGACTCTTCCGGGAGGTGGGGGTGGAGGCGCCGAGCGGCGTGACGCCTGCGAAGGAGCGGCTCTCTTTCTACCTAGCGGTGACGAGGGCCCGGGAACACCTCGTGCTGAGCCGCGCGAGCAGTGGGACGACAGGGAGGGAGAAGGTCCCCTCCGTCTTCTGGGAAGAAGCGCGCGACCTATACCGGGACCTTGCGGTTGCAGAAGAAGACCCCCCGATCGAAGGGCTCGACAAGCATGCCTGCATGACGGAGGTCGGACTCGCAGAACACCTCGGCATCACGCCTCGCCGTCTCATCAGGCAAGCAGCTTCCGAGATAGGGGAGGGCAGGGCATCGGGAACGACGCTGCCGGCCCGTCTGCATGCTGCTCGACGACGCTCCTCCCATCTGCCGGAAAAGATGGCGACGGCCTCTGTCTTGGAAGAGGTCTCGGAAAGGCTGGAGTTCTCGGCAAGCGAGTTGGAGGAGTATCTCCAATGCCCATACAAATGGTTGTTGAACAGGCATCTTCGTCCTGACCCGGTCGATCTGACCCTGGACGCAGCCCTGCGGGGGCGCCTTGCTCACAGGGCCCTGGCCATGGCTTATGAGATCCTACACACCGAGCGGGGGGTGCAGAGACTGACTCCTGCAGACGAGGGGCTTGCAGAGGAGGTCGCCCTGTCGGCTATCGAGAGGGCCGTGGAAGAAGCGTCACTTCCGGAAAAAGGACGAGAGAGTGCGACGGCCTGGCTCAAGCCGAGGATCCGCAGGAGCTTGGCTGCAGACCGCTGGATGCCGGAGGGCTTCATCCCCACTCACATGGAGATCGTCCTGGACCAGGACGGGACAGGCTCGGTGGACATGGGCGACTTCCGTCTGCGCGGACGCGTGGATCGCGTGGACGTGCATCCTGACGGCAGAGCCGTGATCATCGACTACAAATCGAGCAACACGGACCAGCACACCAAAGCCAAGATCGAGAAGCAGGGCTGGCTACAGGTGCCCCTCTATGCAGAAGCGCTCTCGAGAAGCATGGGTCTCGACGTCGTCGCCGGACTTTACAGGGGACTCAGTGACGGCCGGGACAGAGGCTTCTTCGCCGGTGACCGCTATCCGGGTGAGCGCCTCATAAGGACGGACGAGACAGAGGATGTCAGGCTGCTGACAGGAGCGGCTCTTTCCAGGGCCTGCGAAGCGGTCGCCGGCATACGGGAGGGCATCGTGGCTCCCGCAGAAGGAGATGACCGATGCGAGTACTGTCTCGCCTTCGGTTATTGCAAGGGAATCGCATCATGAGCGGGTTCGACTCCTACAACGACCAGCAAGAGCCGGTCGTCAAGACCTTGGACAAGGAGATCGCCGTCCGAGCTGGAGCCGGCACGGGCAAGACGAGGACTCTCGTCTTGCGCTTCGCCAACGCTTTGAGCGGCGGAAAAGATGATGGCGAGGAGGAGGCGCTCGCTTCTTCCGTGGACGAGGTGCTCGCCATCACCTTCACCAACAAAGCTGCCGCTGAACTGGTCCACAGACTGCGCGCGCTGCTGCTTCGTTGCGGCGAGGTCGGACAGGCCAGGAAGATGGACAGGGCGTGGGTCTCCACCATCGACTCTTTCTGCACGAGGTTGCTCCGCCGGTATTCGCTCGAGGCCGACATAGACCCGGGCTTCACCGTCCTCGGAGAAGTGCGAACTGCGGCGCTGGAAGAAGAGGCCTTCGCCAGAGCGCTCGAGGACACGATGCGGGAGGATGCCGATGTCGCCGGACTCCTGGAATCTTATGCCCCGGAAGATCTCAGCGAAGAGATGGTCACGGCGCTCGAGCAGCTGAGGGCCATGGGGCGCAGGCCTGAAGAGTTGAAGGTGGCCCCTCGGCCTGACATCGGGAAGATGGCGGAAGAGGTAGCCGCTCTCGGCGCGCAATATCGCGCTGAGGTGGAGAGGATGGGCGGCCCTTCCAACAAGACGCAAGAGGAGAACCTGAAGAAGACAGCGAGGATCGAAGAGGCGCTTTCAGCGGCATCCAGCGGAGAGGCACATCTTCTGGAGAACGCCATCGAGGTCTTGAGCGACAGCAAACTGAGCAGGCGAGCAGAGCCGAAAGAGGCCGCCGAGGCAATCAACGGGCTGTGCCAAGAGGCCATACGCGCTTTGACCACCGTGAAGACCAGGGCGTATGCGCGTGGGTTCTGCGTGCTCCTCGAGCGGTTCTCTGCAACGCTCCAAGACCTCAAGAGACAGCAGGGGGTCTTGGACTTCAAAGACCTCGTGGAAGAGGTCCGCGAGCTGTTCGAGGACCACCCGCAGATAGCGAAGGACATCGCCGACGGCTTCAAGCTGCTGATGGTGGACGAGTTCCAAGACACAGACCGCGCGCAGGTCGACGCGCTCGAGCATCTGCGGCGCGGCAACCTCTGCGTGGTCGGTGACGAGAAACAGGCCATCTACGGGTTCCGCTATGCCGACGTGGGCCTGTTCGAGGAGATGCTGCAGCGGCTCGAGGTCTACGACCTCACGATCAACTACAGGTCACACGAGGACGTGCTGGACGCCGTGAACGACATCTTCAGCACGGAGCAGTTCTTCGGGGACTCCTTCCGGGCCCTGACAGCCGGACGCGAGGAGCCGGATCCGCCGCTCTGGCCGGAGGGCCTCCCTCGCGTGCAGGTCGTCATCAGCGATTCGAGGGCGCGTTCCGGGGTGAGCACGCGAGAGGCGCAGGCCGAGATAGTGGCCGAAGAGGTGCAGCGGATGTTGGCGCACGGAGTCGAGCCCGGAGATATCGTGCTCCTGATGCGGTCACTGAGCGAAGCCTCGGTCTACGTGGAGGCGTTGCGCACTCATGGCATAGAGACGGCCATGGCGTCGGGGGCTTTTTACGAGACGGTCGAAGTGGGCGATGTCCGGGCGCTCCTGAGAGCCATGCTGCTTCCCCAGGACGATGCTGCCATGCTCCGCGTCCTCTCGGGGCCCTTGGTCTCATTGAGCGCCGATAGCCTGTTCGCCCTGGGGCGAAGGGAGTGGGGCAAGAGCCTCTGGGAGAAAGCCCGCGACCTGCTTGCCGAAGAAGGCGCGGAGGGCGACCTCGACAAAGAGGACTTGGCGAGACTGGGACAGGCACTCGCCGCATTGGAGAGATTGAGAGGGCTGCACGACAGCGTTCCCGTCTCGCGTCTGGTGCTCGATGCTTGTGAGGCCTTCGACTACGACCTGACGTTGTTGAGCGCCGGGCCGGACGGAACCAGGGCCTGGGGCAACGTCTTGAAGTTGTCGAGGATGGCTGCAGAGATAGAGCGGACTGAGCCTCTCGACGCAGGCTCTTTCCTCGAATATCTGGAAAGACACGAGAAGCATGCCGAGAAGGAGTCCGGTGTGCCCCTCGCAACAAGACCGGATGCCGTGAGGGTGATGAGCATACATGCCGCGAAGGGGCTCGAGTTCCCGGTGGTCGTCGTCGCCGATCTGGGCAGGCCTCTGTATAACGAGAAAAACACCATCTTCCTCGTCGGACGACGTCTCGGGGAAGCACGCCTGGGCATCAAGTCCCCCAAAGACGGCTCGAAGACAGAGGGCCTTGCGGACGAGTGGTATGTGGATCTGCGCGAGCAGAAGAAAGAAGAGGCCATAGCTGAGGAGAAGCGCATCTTCTACGTCGCATGCACGCGAGCCCGAGAAGCACTGTTGCTTGTAGGAGATGCTTGCGTGGACCGCCCCTCCGAATCCTCACTCGCAGGTCTTCTGCTGAACGCTCTGGGAGCATCTGCACGGGATGGGCACGCCGCCTTTTCCGAAGAGGACAGAGCGTGCTTGCGCATAGAGCGCTTCGACGAACGAGAGAGCCCCTCCGAGCGTTCCGTGCAGAAAGACTTCCGGGGAAAAGAGCCTGAAGACGGAAGAGCGGCTCTCACATGGGAGGAGGGGATGTTCGCAGAAGAGGGCCTGTTCCCCGAGGAGCGAGCCGCCATCCCGCCCAGCGTCTCCTATTCCTCACTGCGCCTGCTCGACCTCTGCCCTCGGCGCTTCCTTGCCGAAGAGGTGCTGGGGCTGGGTCGTTTCTATGGAGAGCGGAGTGAAGACGACGCCCGCAAGGTAGGATCGGCGCTCCACGCCGTGCTGGAAGCGCTTCCCGATCTGCGAATCGACGAGCGGACGGTAGAGGTCACCGCGAAGAGCTTCGGCCTCTCAGACGAGGGGCGGAGCAGGGTGGAACAGGCCGTCGCGTGCTTCTGCGACAGCCCGCTCGCGCAAAGAGCGAGAGAGGCAGACCGTCACGCTCGCGAGGTAGAGTTCAGCATCCCCCTTTCACGCACTCGCCTGGAAGGGAAGATAGACCTGCTGTGCCAGGAAGGGGACTCGGTGTTGCTGGTGGACTACAAGACGGGCGTCGACCCGAGCCTTTCCGACTCGGCCGCAAGAGAAGCAGGCCATCGTCTGCAGGCCGACTGCTACGCCTTGGCCGCCTTGGAGGCGGGCACGGACTCGGCGGAAGTCTGCTTCGTTTTCGTCGAGCAGGATGGCCGGACGAAGAGCTTCAACTATCGGGCTTCGGAGAAAGAGGAGATGAGAGCGCGACTGGACGCGAGGCTTGATGCCTGGGCGGAGTCCGTCGACGGTCAGCTTCTGCCGATGTCAGAAGAAGAGGAGGGGTGCGCAGGGTGCCCGGCCAAGAGCGCAGGGCTGTGTCGTCCGCATTCTAGCGCGAGTGCTGTTGAGTGAGCTGTCCGCAGGCAGCCTCGATGTCTGCCCCGCGCTCTGCCCGCAGGGTAGCCTCGGTCCCACTTCGGTGCAGCGCGGACAAGAACTGTCGCGCCCGCTCTTCAGATGAACGCATCAGGCCGCTGTCGGCCACGGGGTTTATCGGTATCAGGTTCACATGACACAACAAGCCTCGACAGAACCCGATCAGCGCATCGAGTTCGGCGTCGGTGTCGTTGACTCCGGCGATCAGTGCGTACTCCAGCGATGGACGTCGGCCTGTGTCGGCGACATACTCCTGCAGAGCGGCACGCAGCTCGGTCAGTGGGATGTTGCGCACCCCCGGCATCAAGCGGTCGCGGGTGGATTGGACTGCGGAGTGCAGGGAGACCGCAAGTGTGAACTGTTCCGGCTCTTTGGCGAGCCTACGGATCCCGGAGACCAGCCCACATGTGGAGAGCGTGAGATGCCTGGCGCCTATCCCGAGGCCGTCGGGCGAGTTGAGCAACCGCATGGCGGCCATGGTCTCCTCATAGTCGACGAACGGCTCTCCTTGGCCCATGGCCACGGCGTTGGTGACCCTTGAGCCGAAGTCCTCAGCGACGAGACGGACCTGGTCCACCATCTCGCCGACTGCCAGACCCCGCTTGAACCCGCCGATTCCCGTGGCACAAAAGGTACAACCCATCGGACAACCGGCTTGCGTGGAGAAGCAGACCGTCAGGCGACCCTTCGCGCCCGGAAGCCCGACGCTCTCCACCATCACGCCATCGGTGAGACGCCAAAGGTATTTGCGCGTCCCGTCGACCGACTCCTGCTTCGCTTCCAGCACGGGCATGGTGAGAGGCAGGCGGGCAGCGAGAGCCTTTCTCAGGCCCGCCGGGAGGTTCGTCATCTCGTCATAGGAAGAGACCCCGTCGTGATAGAGCCATCGCAACAGTTGTTGCGCACGGAACCCCGGCTCTCCCATGCTTTCAAGGAGAGCGCTCACATCGGCAGGACGGAGGGCTTTGATGCCCGCTGGATGCTGTGTCCCAGGGTCAGCCCTCAAGCGCCTCGCGGGCCTTCCTGTACTCGTCGCGATGCTCTCTTTCGAAGCGACCGATGGCCCGGAAGTAGAACGCTATCTCCGGATAGCCCTCTTCTTCCGCGATCTCTGCGAACTCCGGATACATCTCCTGGCTTTCATGGTCCTCGCCGGAGGCCGCTGCATCCAGGTTCTCGGCGGTCGTGCCGAACTCCGATATGTACGCGAGGTGTCCGAGCGCATGTGCGGTCTCCTCGGCTGCAGCCCGCTCGAATGCGGCCCTGGCCTCGTGCGCTTCCTCTACCTCGGCTATGCGAGCGAAGAGTAGGTAGGTGCGGTTGGCCTGCGCTTCACCCGTGAATGCCGTCTTGAGGTTCTCGAGGGCCCGGGTGCCGCTCAAGTCACCCGGCCCGTCGTACTCCACGAAAGAGGCCTTCGGCGCTCCGCACACGGGGCAGTGTTCGGGAGCGAAGCCCACATGGACATAGCCACAACCCTTGCAACGATAAAGCTTTACCATCAGACACCCCTTCCTGTCCGGGCATGTCCCGGACCGCACTCGGAGGAACGACCCACGGTCGAGAGTATCGCGTAAGTATCTCTATTCCCGCATACGGGGCAAGGGAGTCAAGGAGAGGATGGCAGGCGCCGATCAGGCGCCTCAGGACCGTTTCTCACATTCCGCTAGGGGTATGAAGCGTATTGGAGCGCATGTCCGAAGCGCAGAACAGGAGTCGAAGGGGGATTCATATGAGAGTGTTCCGACGTCTGACGGTCCTGACGGGCATCGCTATCATGGCCGTGTTCGTCAGCGCTGCAGCAGCATACGCACTGCCTGAGGTGCCTGCCGACAAATTCGAACCGACCGCGAACTGCGGGTGTCACTCTGCCTTCCTGGAAGAATGGAAGGTCTCCATGCATGCGAAGGCACTAGATGACCCCATCTACAGGTACAAGCTGGATGAGACCAACAAGGCCACGGACAACGCCCTCGGGCCTTATTGCGAGACCTGTCATGGCCCGGTGGCCACCATGAGTGGGGAGATCAAGGACCTGGCAGCAGCAAGCCCCCAGTCGAAAGAGAGCATCAACTGCTCTTTCTGCCACCAGGTCTCGGGAACGGGCGAGCCCATCGCCAATACTTCCCAGACGATGAAGGTGGACGGGGTCTACCGTGCTCAACTGAAGGACGCGAGCTCTCCGTACCACCCGGCCGGGTACTCGGCCTTCCATGAGACCGCGGAGTTCTGCGGCGCCTGCCACAACGTCAACCATCCGGTCAACGGGCTGGAGTTGGAGGCTACCTACACAGAGTGGAAGAACGGTCCGTATGCCGCAGAGGGGACCGTGTGTCAGGACTGTCACATGACGCCCGGTCCGGGCCCCAACAAGCCGAACCCGGGCACTGCTGCAGCAGGTGGCCCGCAGCGTGACCACGTGTACACCATGACGTTCGCGGGCGGCAACGTCGGACTCGGTGACTCTGCGCTAGCCGAGGAGAGGCTGAAGGCCGCTGCGACTCTCGAAGTGGAGGCCCCCGAGGTCGTCGGACCCGGCGAGACGGTCGAGATCAAGACCACCATCACCAACTCCGGCGCAGGGCATAAGATACCCACGGGGCTCACCGATGTCAGGCAGATGTGGCTGGAGGTCACTGCCACGGACGCCGATGGCAACGTCGAGGTCGTCGGGGAGCATCGTTTCGGCACCGTCCTCCAGGATGCTGACGGCAACGCTCCTGTAGAGCTGTGGGACGCTGTCGCCTTCGAGAGCGACGACAGGATCCCGCCGAAAGAGTCGGTGACCGACACGTTCGAGACGACCATGCCCGACTCCGGCGAGGTCGAGATCAGGGCCGCCCTCTACTACAGGTCCTGCTCGGAGGAGATGGCCGAGGAGGCCGGCGTCGAGATCCCGACCACCACGATGGCTGAGGTCACACAAGCGATCTACGGCTCTGAGAAGGCTGCTGCGGCAGGGGGCTCCGACACCGGTGGGAGCACGAGTTCCATTGCGCTCATAGTCGGCATACTCGCCTTCGTGGTCATCATCGGCGTGGTGATCTTCATCTTCGCACGCAAGCGCAAGACCGCATGATGCGCGATGACCTCTGAAGGGAAGCAGCGGAGATCGCTTCGCGCTTCCCGGTCAGAGCACGCAAAAAGGGCCCCGCATGAAGGCGGGGCCCTTTCGCATCTACATCCCATCGAAGGGGGAAGAGGAGCATCAATCTTTTGCCGGGGGCTCTTCAGGCTCCAGGTCGAGGTTCTTCGGCTTGATGCCCACCGTCATCTCGATGTCCATCTTCTCGCCATCGCGATAGAGCGTGACGGTCACCGAATCGCCGATCTCCTTGCGGCGCACTTCCAGGATCAGGTCGTCCATGGAGTGGATCTTCGCATCGTCGAGGCCCACTATCACGTCACCGGCCTGGATGCCGGCCTTCTCAGCCTCGGTGCCCTCCGTGACCTCGACCACGTAAGCGCCCTCATCCACGGGGAGGTCTTCTTCCTCGGCGAGCACGGCGTCCACGTCGCGACCGAGTATCCCGAGGAAGGGATATTGCACCTCACCGTTCGTGATGAGCTCGTCAGCCACACGTGCCGCCCTGTTGACCGGTATGGCGAACCCGATGCCACCGCTGGCCCCCGTGTCCGAGTATATGGCGCTGTTTATCCCGACGAGCCTGCCCTTGCGATCGACGAGGGCGCCCCCGGAGTTGCCGGGGTTTATGGCGGCGTCGGTCTGGATGACGTCGACGAGCGGGTAGACGCCGGACGGGGCCGGGACCGAGTTCGGCAAGGAGCGGCCCAGGGCCGAGATGACCCCGCTGGAGACGGAGTGGGACAACCCGAACGGCGAGCCGATGGCCACGACCATCTGCCCCACGATGAGGTCGTCCGAATCGCCGATCTCGAGGATGGGGATCTCGGCGTCTATCTTGACCACGGCGATGTCAGACTCCTGGTCGAGGCCGACCACCTCTCCCTGGTGACGCTCGCGCTCGGCATCGGTGACTATGATGGACGTCGCTCCTTCGACCACGTGCGCGTTCGTGATGATGTAGGTGCCGCCATCTTCTGTTTCTTTGAAAGCGACACCGGAGCCGTTGCCCATCTTCGGTACGCCGGGGTGTCCTTCGGGAAGGCCTCCCGAGCTTTCGGCCGTGGCTTCTCCGGAGACGTCTATGTTCACGACGCTCGGAAGAGCGACCGCCGCCGCAGCCGCCACAGGCTCATCGGTCTCAGACGGGACTATCGTGATCGAGCGGTCGGAGCCGGTGCCGCCCTCGGCGTTCATGGCGAACCATGCTCCGGCGAACCCGGCCGCCCCGCCGACTATCGTGCCGAATATCAAAGTGACTATCAAGGCGATTATGATGACCCCACAGGTCGTGGGAGGCGGCTTGTCAGGAGCCGACTGGCCCGCGGGCGAAGATGGAGGGGCCTCCGTCGACGGCGCCTCTTGCGCCGGAGCCGATGCAGGTGGAGGCGGCTCTGGCCCTCCTGCCGCAGAGACGGGACCGGGGGGTACGGGCTGTGTCACAGGGGCAGGTCGTGCAGGCAGGTCTGCAGGCAAAGGGGAGTCCTGCGAGGTCCCCTCGCCTTGGTCGGCGGGTTCCGCCATGTCGTCTTGCTGGTTGCTCATCGATCCACCTTCGTCGCTCTACGTGCAGTTCGACTTTTACATATTACGCCCTAACCCCGACGCAGAGGACCTCACGAAGGAGAATGCACGAAACCCACATACAACGTCTGCTTTCGGTAGACTCCTTGCAGGAGGCCCGTCTCGGAGGGTCTGGTCGTCGGGTGCAGGACGCTTGAGGCATCCGATGACACACCGTAGACTCGCGTAAAGAAACCGGGCGAGGAGCGTGGATGACAGACGAACTACAACAGGACGCAGGTGAAGAGGGTCCGGCTCACGGACCGGACCTGACGTCTGACACGAGTGACGTGGACATCCCTCTTGAGGAAAGGGTGCCACAGGTCGAGCCTGCCCCTTCTCAATCTGCAGAGGAAGCATCCTCGATAGGGGAGGATCCCGAAGAAGACGTCTCCGAAGCCGAGACCGAGAAGGAGACCACTGAGGTCGCACGGACCGAGGAGGCCGAAGACAGCGAGTCTCCTTCCGAAGACGAAGGAGCGCCGACGACGGAAGGCGCACCCTCCTCCGAAAAGGACGAGGCCCCGACGCAGGAGCCCGAAGTCTCGGCCGAGGAGCCCGAGGCGCTGACCGAGGAGGAAGAAGGAGCGTCTGCCGAAGAGGCTGCGACGGAGCCCTCCGACGAGGTCTTGCCCGAGACCGTCGTCTCGAAGGCCTTGCCCGAAGTGCCCTGGTGGCCCTTCCTTCTCCTGCTCGCCGCATGGGTCGGCGTGGTGGGCATGGCCTTCTTCACCCTGTCCTACGATCCTGCTGCAGCACCCATCGTTCAGCAGGAAGGATATGCCTACATCATCCTCGCGGGGCTCGTGCTGGCGATATTGGGTCCCCTGCTCTCGTTGCTCGTGTGGTTCGTCCTATGGCACTCGGCAAGCAAGGATGAGCGCGAGGGTCTGCTCACCGTCTCTCTGGTGCGCGGAGCCGCCGTCACCTTCTTCGGCGTCGTCGCCTGGTGGGGCACCATCGTGATCCTGGATGCGTTGCGGTTAGGGCTCATAGGCTGAGGTCCGAGGAGTATCCGGTCCTGCATATGCCGAGGGGAGGCAAGGCGTGACAGAGGTCCCTCGACACCTTCGTGTGGCAGTCATCATGGGAGGTCGCTCGGCCGAGCGCGAGGTTTCGTTGCACACCGGCGCTCAGGTCGCCTCCGCCCTGGAGCAGGCGGGATACGACGTGGTGCAGGTGGACTCCGGAGAAGGGGGCTTCGTCCATGCCCTGGAGCAGGCCGCTCCGGACGTCGCCTTCATCTGCCTGCACGGTCGCTATGGCGAAGACGGGACGATGCAGGGTCTGCTCGAGATTCTCGAGCTTCCCTATGTAGGCTCCGGCGTCTTGGCAAGTGCGCTCGCCATGGACAAGGTGATGAGCAAGCATGTCTTCGCTGCATCAGGCGTTCCCACACCAGCCTATCTCGAGATTCGCCGTGGGGACCCGCTGGACGTCGACGGGGTGGTCGGAGCGCTGGGGCCCAAGACCGTGGTCAAGCCTGCCAGCGAAGGCTCTGCGATAGGAGTGACCATCGCTCATACACCCGAGGAGCTTCCGGCTGCCGTCGAGGAGGCGTTCGCACACGACGACATCATCCTCATCGAGCAGTTCGAGGAAGGCGTGGAGGTGACCGTGGGAGTCCTCGGCAACGAGAGCCCCGAGCCCCTGCCCACGCTCGAGATAGTCCCCGAGCACGAGTTCTACGACTATGAATCCAAGTACGTCCCCGGCATGAGCAGGCATGTCATCCCTGCGCGCGTTAGCGAAGAGAAGCGCGAGGAATGCATGCGCCTGGCTGTCGCGGCCCATGAGGCGCTGGGATGCAAGGGGATGTCACGGACGGACATGATCGTCACCGATGACGGCAAGGTCTGGGTGCTCGAGGTCAACACCATCCCGGGCATGACGAAAACGAGCCTTCTTCCCGAAGCCGCAGCTGCCGCAGGCATAGACTTCCCTAGACTGTGCAGGATGCTCGTGGAGATGGCCCTGGAGGAGGAGTGACCTCTCTCAGTCGGCTGAAGCGTTCGCAGCTGCCGGCAGAGTGACCACGAAGCGGGCCCCTTTGCCCTGTCCGGGCTCGGCAAGCACGATCTCGCCTCCGTGCGCGCGCACGATCGCTCGCGCGATGGGAAGCCCCAGCCCCAGCCCTGAGGTCGCCTCGGGACCCGCTCCGAGGCGCTCGAAGAGGTCGAAGACGACCTCCTTGGCCTCGTCGGGGATGCCCGGGCCGGAGTCCTCGACCACCACCTGCACGACTCCTTCGTCCGTCTCGGTCACGACGACATCGATCCGCCCGTCGTCAGGCGTGTGCTTGACCGCGTTGGAGACCAGGTTCTCGAGTGCCTGCCTCAATCTGGCCGGGTCACCTCGGACCATGCCGTCCTCTCCCGAGACCGAGATCTTCCGACCGGCGAGCGCTCGCGCTTCCTCCACGACATCGCTGGCGACCTCGAGCATGGAGACGGGTCGAGTCACCACAGGTGAGAAGAGCTCGGGGTCGGACACGGCGGCCACAAGGTCGTCGAGCAGGGTCTCCATGCGGCGAGCGGCGCGTTCGGCTGCCGCGCAAGCCGTTCGACGCTCGGCTTCGGAGAGGTCCCTGCGTGCAAGCATCTGCAGGTAGCCTCGTATGACCGTGAGCGGCGCTCGGAGCTCATGAGCGACCGCCGTCACGCGTTCGGCCGTCTCTTCGTCCGGACGAGGAGCGCCCTCCGTCACCGCGTCCTCCTCTCTTTCGCCCGTCGCCGTGCGAGCGTCACCTTCGTGATGTCGATGAGCGCCACCGGCACGAGGGCCGCGAGCAACACCGCTATCCAATCATGTACCCCGAGGGGCTGGGTCTTGAAAAGACGCTGCATGAACGGGACGTAGACGACGAACAGATGCAGCAGGACAGAGCCGCCGAAAGCGTAGAGCAGCCACTTGTTCTTGAGCGACTCGAGCGAGAACACCGAGCGGGTCTCGGAGCGGAAGTCGAAGGCGTGTATAAGTTGGGCGAGCACGATGGCGGTGAAGAGCATCGTCTGGATGTGTCCCCGGCTGTCCACCGCGATCCATCCCCTGTATGCGCCGAGGTAGACGGCCAGAGCGGCCAGAGTTATCAATGCTCCCTGCCAGACCACCTGGGCCTGCCTGCGTGGCGTGAGGATGGACTCCTCAGCACTGCGCGGCTTGCGCTCCATCACGTCCGGGTCGCCGGGGTCCACCCCGAGGGCGAGTGCCGGCAGGCCATCGGTGACCAGGTTGATCCAGAGGATCTGCAAGGGGAGGAGCGCAGGCACGGGGAACAGGAGTGCCGTGGTGAAGATGATGAGCACCTCTGACATGTTGCATGACAGCAGGAAGAGGATGAACTTGCGCAGGTTGTCGAAGACCACCCGGCCCTCGCGCACCGCCATGACGATGGTGGCGAAGTTGTCGTCGGCCAGCACCATGTCGGCTGCCTCGCGGCTGACGTCGGTGCCTATGCGGCCCATGGCTACCCCTATGTCGGCCTTCTTCAGCGCCGGCGCATCGTTGACGCCGTCACCGGTCATCGCCACGACGTGCCCTCGGCGCTTCAAGGCGTCCACGATGCGCAGCTTGTGCTCGGGGTTGACGCGGGCGAAGATGCGTATCTCCTCGACCGTCTCGTAGAGGTCGTCGTCGGTCATGGCCTCCAGGTCCTGACCGGTCACGACCTTCTTGCCCTCGAGCAGGCCTATCTCTGCGCCTATGGCTCTTGCGGTCAGCGCGTGGTCACCAGTGACCATCGCGACCTCGATCCCAGCGCCGTGACTCTCCTTTATCGCCTGAGGCACCTCAGGTCGCGGCGGATCGAGCAGGCCCATGATTCCCACGTAGACCATGTCGCGCTCGATGGAGTCTCCTTCCGGGAGCTCGTCCGAGCCCAGCTCGCGCCACGCGAAAGCGAGCGTCCGGTAACCGGAGCTCGCCAGGTCGGCGTTCATCTCCGATATCTGCTCGCGCAGGTCGTCGGTCATGGGGACCGTCTCACCACGGACGAGCGCGCTCCCGCAAAGGCCGAGGACCACGTCGGCCCCGCCCTTCATGTAAGCGACGCGACGACCATCCACCTCGTGGACCGTCGTCATGCGCTTGCGCTCGGAATCGAAGGGGACCTCGCCTATGCGCTTGCGACGGACGTGCTCCAGCCCTAGGTTGCGGGCCGCCTCGATGAGCGCCGTCTCGGTGGGGTCTCCGACGAGCTCCTCGTCGGCGTTGTAGCGAGCGTCGTTGCAGGAGACCGCTATCTCGAAGAGCAACTCGCGATCGCGTGATGAGGGCATGTGTCCGAGGGGCTCGAGATAGAAGTCGGGGAGCACCTTCAGCACATCGGTGCCGACCACGATCCTGCGCACCGTCATCTCGTTGCGCGTCAACGTCCCAGTCTTGTCCGAGCAGATGAAGGTGGTGGAGCCCAAAGTCTCAACAGCGTGCAGCTTGCGGACGATGGCGTTGTGAGCGGCCATCGTCTTGACGCCGAGGGAGAGGGAGACGGTGACTATGGCAGGCAGCCCCTCCGGGATGGCGGCCACCGCCAGCGAGACCGCTATGAGGAGGGCGACGGTCAGACTGGAGCGGAAGGTCTCCTCGGCCAGCGCCTCGGCGAAGGACGGACGTCCTGCACTGTTCCAGGCCTGCCATGCCTCTGCGGCGAAGACGACCGCAGCGATGACCAACACGATGATGGCTATGCGCTTGCCGACCGTCTTCAACTCCCGTTGCAAGGGGGTCTTCTCCTCTTCTTGTGCTGCCAGGAGGTCGGCGATGCGGCCCATCTCGGTCTTCTGCCCGGTCTCAGTGACCATCACGCGCCCGTGGCCAACGGCCACCGATGTGCCGGCGAAGACCATGTTCGTCCGATCGCCGAGGGAGGAGTCGGCCTCGCTGCGCACCTCGACCTCCTTGTGCACGGGCACGCTCTCTCCCGTGAGCGCGGCTTCCTCCGTGCGGAGGGCGCCGACTTCCACGAGGCGTCCGTCTGCGGGGATGCGGTCACCGGCCTCCAGCACGACGAGGTCGCCCGGGACCAGCTCGGCCGAGGGCACGGTCCTCTCCTTGCCGTCCCTGATGACGGTGGCCGTAGGAGCAGACATCTGCTTCAGGGCGTCCAGGGCCTGTTCGGCCCGGTACTCTTGCACGAAGCCGAGGATGCCGTTGAGCAGCAGTATCGCGGCGATGGCCACGGCCTCGGGGACCTGTCCCTCTATCGCGGAGAAGACAGCGGCAGCCAACAGCACCCATATCATGAAGTCGTTGAACTGGGCGACGAACTTGCGCCACGCGGGCTCGTGTTCTTGGGGAGCGAGCTCGTTCGGGCCGTACTCCTCGAGGCGGTGGGCTGCCTCCTTGGCAGAGAGCCCCTCGAAAGCGTCGCTCTCGAGTCGGCCGACCACCTCGTCGGCATCGAGGGTGTGCCAGTCGGTACGCTGTCCGGATTCCTTGCTGGCTGTGTCCATCTCGCCTCCGATGAGCGAAGACCCCTGACTACGGTGAGCCAAAGGTCTCGCGGTCACAGCCTACTGTGATGGCAGGACCGGGGCGTATCGCCCGGGATTGTCGGCCTGCCGCCCGGCGGGGGTCATCGCGCCGGATCGCTACTCCCCCTTGCTGGCAGCAAGGCTAACGCATGCGCCTTCGTGCGACAAGACGAACCGGGAAAGAGCGGGGGGAAGGACTCGTCGTGCAGACGAGGACATGCTGTGCGTCGAACGGTATATGCTGGACGCTCAAGAGGGGAAGGACGATTCTCGCAGACGAGGAGAACGAGACCTGGAACCACCGAGGATGATGGGGAAAGACGACACGCCTGCGATTCCTCGTGGGCGGCTCCTGACGATCACTGCCTTGCTCGAGGGGGCCCTGTTCGCGCTCGCCCTGGCCGGCGCGTGGCTCACGGGGACCCGCCCTCCCATGACAGTGGACGTGCTACGGATGCTGCTTGCGGGTGCCACGGGAGCGGTACTCGCCCTCCTCGTCATCTCCTGGGTGCAGACAGGGGACGGTCCTTTGTCCGGCAGGCTGAGAGAGGACATGAGGGTCGTCCTCCTCATCTTCGACGAAGCATCCTTGCTCGATGTGGTCCTGGTCGTCGTCCTGGCCGGCATCGGCGAAGAGGCGCTTTTCCGCGGATTCCTCCAGACATGGCTCTCCGGGCACATCGGCGTGCATCTGGCCATAGTGCTGACAGCGCTGCTCTTCGGCCTCGTGCATGCGATATCCGCGCCCTATGCTCTCTATGCCTGGGTCATGGGGCTGGCCCTCGGCTACGTCTTCTACATGGGATCGAGCCTTCCCGCCGTCATGCTCGCGCATGCCGTGCTCGACTTCGTCGCCATCGTGTGGGGCAGGCGGCTGCTTCTGGGAGAAGACGCCGCAAGAAGAGGACGTGGATGAGGCGGGCCGGGCGCGGGACGGTCGCCGCTCGGGCATCAGTCGGTACGGCGTTCGCTCCAACCTGCCTGTCACGGTGTTTGCGCCCCCCAGCATACGGAGGGTAGTATCGGGAGCGCATGTTGTTCAGGCAGACGAACGAGAGAGGACTTTCCATGTCCGGAGTGACCCAGAAGCAACTCGTCATAGGGCTCGTGGTCATCGCCGCCCTGCTTGCAGCGATCATCGGCATCATCATCTATCAGGGCAGCACGGTCCCTGACGTGAACTCGAACTATATGGCCACGACAGCCGATCCTGCCGCTGCGACCCAGGCGAACCCCACGCAGCCCGCCGGCGCCGAGTTCGACCCGGCCACGGCTCCCGTCGTCCCTGCGGACGAGACGCCCGAGGAATACGTCACTCGCTACTACCAGAGCTGTGCCGACGGCGACTACGAGGCGGCATACGTGATGCTTCCCACCGCCACCCAGGTCTACTACGGTGACTCGGCAGGCTTCCAGTCCACGCTGGAGGGTTACGGCATAAGCGGGTTCAGCGTGAACCCTCAGGTGGAAGCAGGGGACGTGATCACGGTCGTGGGCATACAGGAGGCCCAAGGCATGCAGTTCCCTTACACGTGGACGTTCGTCAAGGGCGAGGACGGCCAGTGGTTGGTCAAGTCGCGCGAGATGGGCAGTCAGTAGCGCAGAGGCCTTCGTTCGGCACTCGGCACTCGGAGAAGAGCGGCGTCGCATGTAGTGCGCGTCGATTTTCTCTCGAGACCCCGTGTCATCATGGCGTGCTAGTCTTGGCTGGTGGAAAGCGAGGGGCTCACCCGGCTGATCGTACCGGGCACCGACGTTGATGTCGCAGAGGCGTATGCGACCCTGGCCAAGCGTGCTTCCGATGCGGTGTTCGGCTTCGAGGAAGAAGTCGCGTTCGTGGACATCGAGACCACTGGCTTCGACGTTGAGCGAGACGCCATCATCGAAGTGGCGGCGACCATCGCCAAAGGTCCCGAGATCATGGAGCGCTTCTCGCTCCTCGTGGACCCCGGAAGGCCTCTTCCTCCGGAGATAGTCGAGTTGACCGGCATCGATGACTCCATGCTGGAGGGGTCTCCTCCTCCCGAGGCGGCTGCCATCCGTCTAGCGGAGTTCGTCGCAGGCCGGGACATCGTCGCCCATAACGCCTCGTTCGACCGCGCCTTCCTCCTCCGGGCGGCGGGCGAAGCGCGTTTCCGCGGGGAGTGGCTCGACTCCTTGCAACTCGCGCTCATCGCTCTTCCCCGGCTCCGCAGTCACCGTCTTCATGACTTGGCGGAAGCGTTCGACCTGGAAAGACCCACCCACCGGGCCGCAGACGATGCGGAGACCCTCGCCCGGTTGTGGCGCGTCCTGCTCGTGGCGCTCTCCGACCTTCCTGCGTCGTTGACGCAGCACCTTTCCCACCTCGCTCCCGGTGCCGAGTGGCCTCTTCGCAAGGTGTTGGCGCACATGGCCGCAGGGGGCGCTCCGGTCGCCTTCGACACCAAGGAGCTGCGGCTCCGCAGGAGCGTGACGGTCAGGGCCGAGGAGCTGGCGGACGCCGCTGACGTCGAATGCAAGTGCCCTCCGGTCGACGAGGTGGTCGCCGAGTTCTCTGAGGACGGAGTGGCCGGCAGGATGTATCTCGGCTTCGAGCAGAGGGAGGAACAGAAGCGTATGGCCGCGGCCATCTTGGAGTCCTTCGAGGAGAAGAGGCATGCCGTGATCGAGGCCGGCACGGGCGTCGGGAAGTCGGTGGCATATCTGCTGCCGGTCGCGAGGTTCGCTCAGACCAACAAGGTCGGAGTGGGGGTGGCCACGAAGACCAACGCCCTCATGGACCAACTCGTGTACAGTGAGTTGCCGGCGCTCTCCGCCGCCCTGGAAGAACCGCTCCGCTATGTGGCGCTGAAGGGATATGAGCACTACCCATGCCTGAGGAAGATGGACCGGTTCGTATCGGCTCTCGATGACACGGCCGACCAGCGACGGATCGTGACGGTGGCGGCCCTGTTGTCATGGGTGGCGCAGAGCTCGTGGGGGGACCTGGACGCCACCAACATCCATTGGTCACGCGAGAACAAGGGCCTGCTGGCCGCCTCTGTGGCGGACTGCACGCGTCGCCGCTGCAGGTACTATCCGCAACTATGCTACCTGCACGGTGTCCGCCGCAGGGCTGCCACGGCGCACGTGGTCGTCACCAACCACGCGCTCCTCTTCCGCGACCTCGTCTCGGCCGGTGGCATATTGCCGCCTCTCCGTCATTGGGTGATAGACGAGGCTCACAGCGCTGAGGCCGAAGCGAGGAAGCAGTTGGCGGTGGGAACCAGCCACATTGAGCTGCGAGCCGCATTGTCTGCGCTCGCCAAGAGCGGACGCGGAGGGGTTCTGGGGGCGCTTCGCCGCACGCTCCGTGGTCAGGCCTCTTCCGACCAAGCCTCTCTGCTGGCTGAGATAGCACATATGGAAGAGGACACGAAGACCGCCCTGACCCTCGCAGACTCCCTCTTCGATTTCGTCAAGGACCTCGCCGAGCGGGTCGAGGAAAGCGGATACGATGCCTGCGAGATACGCATCACCCCCCGTCTCCGAGAGTCTGGCGCGTGGGGCAGCGTGGCGAGCGTGGGGCGCTCTCTCGCAAAAAGACTCGGAGCCATCATCGAAAGGGGCGGGCGTGTGATCTCGATGCTGGAGGAGGCAGGCATCGACGCGGTGAGCGCGACAGCCGACCTCACCGGGGCGCTCTCGCGCGTCGCGGAACAGGCAGAAGGCCTCGTGACGGTCTTGGACGGCGAGAACGACGCCCTCGTCTACTCCGTCTATCTGGACCGCAGGCGTAACGTCATGGCAGAGCGCCTCGTCGCTGCGCCCGTCGACGTGGGTGAGGTCTTGCGCGAGCATTTCTTCCCTGCCGTGGAGGCAGCGGTGTTCACTTCGGCCACGATAGCTGCCGGCGAGGACTTCTCGCACTTCCTGCACACGATAGGACTCGACGCTCTCGGGGAGGATGCCTGGCGCACCCTCCGCCTGGAGTCCAGCTATGACTTCGAGCGTCAGATGACCGTGTTCGTCCCCGACGACATGGGCGATCCTCGGTCCGAAGGCTATCTGGAGCGACTGGCCTCTTTGTTGGAGGGGATACACCTTGCGATGGGCGGGTCGGTGCTCACCCTTTTCACCAACAGACGCGACATGGACAGGCTGTACAAGGTCTTGGAGCCGGTCTTGAGGGCGAAAGATCTGCGTCTTCTCGTGCAGAGGCGCGGCATCTCCGCCAAGCGGTTGCGTGACGAGTTCATCGCTGACACAACGGTCTCGTTGTTCGCCACGAAGTCGTTCTGGGAGGGCTTCGATGCGAAGGGGGACACGTTGCGCTGCGTAGTGGTCCCTCGTCTTCCCTTCGGTCGCCCCACCGACCCACTCACCCAGGAACGCGAGGAGCGCGAGGGGCGTGCCGCCTGGGGCCGTTACGTCCTTCCCGAGGCGGTGGTCGAGGTGAAGCAGGCAGCAGGTCGCCTCATCCGCTCCAAGACCGACGAAGGTTGTCTGGTGATAACGGACGGCAGGGTGCTCACAGCGCGCTACGGACACCGCTTCCTCGATGCGCTGCCCGTGAAGGACGTGGAGGTCCTCCATTCCGCAGAACTGGTGGAGCGGATAAGAGAGCGCTTCGGTGAGGGTTAGTGGAGCATGGACTCCGCCAGCTCGCGGACGGAGGCGCGGACCTCTTCGGGTTCGATGACCTCGACGCTCCCCAAGCGCGCCACGACCATTCGGGAGATCCATGCCGTTCCCGAGTATGGCACCTCGACTTCCAGCCCTGAGCCGTCGACCGCGTGGATGCGGGAGCCGGGCCATTCGCGCTCCGAGTACTCTTCGGCGTCAGTGAAGCGGAGAAGCGCCACGGGCAGACCGTCCGGGTCGAAGGCCCTTCCGCGCAAGGACTGGGTGCGGGGGGTGAAATGTGCGCCGGTCGTCTCGGCATCGCGCATCCTGTCGAGTCGGAACGTCCGCATCGCTCCGGCCAGGCGGCAGAAGGCGGAGACGTACCACACGCCACGGTCGTTGAGCAGCGCCGATGGTTCTATCTCTCGCCGTGTCTCCGATCCGGAGCCGCCGCGACGATAAGCGATCCTCACCACCTCCGAGCGCTCGATCGCACCCGCCAGCGTCTTGTAGACGTCGCTCGCAGAGCCTGCCACGCCTGCGCGTATGGTCTGGACGAGGTCTTCGGCCGAGAAGTCGGTGGTGGCGGCATCGAGCAGTTTGGAGGTCAAGGGATTCTCCGGCCCGAAACCGGCTGCTTGCAGAGCGGTGACGAGGGCCCTGGCCTCGGCAGCCGAGAGGCGGACGGCTCTATCGAGTGCCGGAAGAGGGCCCCAGACGTTGACCATCCCGTCCTCGACGAAGACGGCCACGAGGCTTCCCGGGTCGTATGGTGCGAGCCCGCAGCAGGAGAGCGCGGTCATGTCGTCCGCGATCTCGGAGACGGAGACCCCGAGCAACGATGCCAACTCGTCCAGAGGGATGGAGGAGGCGGGCTCGAGGCGGTTGAGCAAGGCGAGCATGCGACGAGCCCTCTCGGCGGCAGTGGTCTCAGGCATGGACCTTCACCACCTCGGCAAGGGCATCATGCAACCTCTCGACGAGAGCCTCCGGCGCCTCCAGCGAGATGCCGGGTCCGTTCTCGATGACCCATCGCAGCAAGCGATCTTCATCTGCCGCCTGTATCTTCCAGATGAAGGTACCGTCTTCTTCACGGACGATCTCTCCCAGTCCTGTCGTCAGCGCCTCCACGCGCCACTCCATGTCAGGAGCGATGCGCAGCACCGCCTCGAAGGAGTCCTGGCCGAACTGGAACGGCAGGCGGATGAAGCAGGTGACATCGAATCCGGATGGCCGCTCGAAGTCCGGGGTCTTCGGGGCAGATGCGTTCACGACGATCTCTTCCGCGCGCGACAGCGCATACGTGCGCACTTCGTCGCGGGCCGTGTCACGTCCGACCATGTACCAACGGCCCTCTCGGGCGAACAGACCGTACGGCTCGACTTCGTGAGCGGAGGTGGTACCTGCGGAGTTGGTGTAGGCGAAACCGACGCGTTTCGAGGCGGCAAGAGCGTCGGTGAGCGCCCTGACGGCTCCCCCTTGGAGAGCCGGGTCCTCGTCGGCGATCCTTGCCGAGGAGGGTATCTCGGCCGTGCCGTGTATCGAGGCGGCACCCGATATCTTGGCGAGCGCCAGGCGCAGGTCGTCGGAGAACGGGAAGGCGGGGTCTTCGGAGAG
>CAYWAF010000010.1:0-2578 GCA_964456355.1 uncultured Eubacteriales bacterium
GGGCCAGAGCCTTCGTCAGGAGTATTCGTCCGGGTCATAGACCGGCCCCTCCGCCCCTATCTGCTCCATGTTCCTCCCGCTGGACGCGCTGTCTGGCAACGCTTCCAGGATGTCGTACTCGTCGCGCGGGCGCGCTTCTTCGTCGCGCTGCTTCACCAGGAGCCAGTTCTCGCCCTTCTCTCCCTTGCGCGGCTTCATCTTCAAGAGCGTCCAGGCCCCACGCAGCTTCTTGCCGTGCAGCCGGAAGCTCAGGCGGCCGGAGGTCAACTGCTCCCCTGCACTCTTGCTGTCGCCCAACGGCTCCCATGTGCCGTAGTCCCAGATCATGACGGTGCCGGCGCCGTAGTCGCCTTCAGGGATGGTCCCCTCGAAAGAGCCGTAGGCAAGGGCGTGGTCGTTCACGCGTACGGCGAGGCGCTTGTCACGAGGGTCGAGCGATGGGCCTTTCGGAACGGCCCATGAAGCGAACACGCCGTCTATCTCCAGACGCAGGTCGTAGTGGAAGAATCGGGCGGCATGCTTGTGGAACACGTATCGGGCCATCGCTCCTCCGGGATGCGTTGCTGTCCTGCCTCCAGTTTTGTCCCAATATCTTCTGCATGCAAGACAGGAGCGGCCGCTTCGGGTAGTAACTCCGTTGACGACCGTGTGTGTTCTGAGGAGGAAAGATGCCAGAAGGAACGGCTTCTACGACTACCGGGAGCAGCGCTGACACCACCGACCTCGAGGCCGAGGTGGAACGGCTGCGGGCCGAGAACGAGAGGCTGAAGAGTTCGGGCGGTGCGAATGCGGCCTTGATGTGGCGCTGGGTCTTCTCGATCCTGCTCATAGTGATCGCGTCACTGTCGCTCGCCAGCGCTATAAGTGCCTACTGGCTCTCCGGCACGCTCCTGGACACCGACAACTATGTCGAGACCATCGCCCCACTGGCAGACGATCCAGCCATACAGAACGCGGTAGCCGATGCCGTGACGCAAGAGGTGATGCAGTACATCGACATAAAGGGGCTTGTCGAACAGAAGCTGCCGGAAGGACTCCAGCCGCTAGCGCCGGCCCTGGAGTCTTCCGTGGAAGGATTCGTGCGTGACCGGACGCTCGCCATCGTGCAGAGCGACGCCTTCAAGACGCTCTGGGTCGAGGGGAACAGGAAGGCACACAAGCTGGCCTTGACGGCCCTCACGGAAGAAGGCGACAAAACCGTGAGCATCGATGACAAAGGGGCCGTCTCGATAGACCTCGCTCCCCTGGCCGAAGAGCTGTCATCAGGAATCGGCGCGAAGGGCGATTGGCTGGTGGCTGCCGTCTCCAAGGTCGGCGACGACGGCTCTCTGTCCCTCGTCCACGTCCCGGGACTCGCGGAGGCCAGGAAGTACGTGGACACCCTCAAGGTAGCCGGCGTCACGCTGCCATTGCTCACGTTGCTCTTCTTGGGCGCCGCGGTGGTGGTCGCACCTGACCACCGTCGCTCCCTTATGTGGGCGATGGTGGGCTTCGCGCTGGCGACCGTCTCGATGCGTGCCGGGATAAGCGCCAGCCGAGATACACTCGTGACCTCCACGTCCGCGGTCGTGCCGGCTGCCGTCTCCGGCGCCGTCTTCGACATACTCACCGTGAACCTGGTGATGATGGTGCGAAGCATCTTCGCGCTCTCCGTGGTGGTCGCTCTGGGCGCGGCCCTGGCAGGACCCTCCAAGGGAGCCGTCACCATACGGAGCGGAATCCAAGGGATGCTCTCGCGGATAGCGACCGGTCAGGATTTCGGGACGTTCGGCGCCTGGGTCCACGACCACATCTCGATCCTGCGCATGGCGACGCTGGGAATCGGCCTTGGGGTCCTCGTCTTCTGGCCGCATCCGACTCCAGGCACCGTGTTGTGGGTCACGGTGGGCACGGTGGTGCTTCTGCTCCTACTGGAACTGTTCGGGAGGGCTCCTTCGTCCGAGGGCGAGGACGGCGCAGGCGCCTGACCCTCCGCTGCTCGGCCTTTTGCCGCATGACCGGCTCGCAGGTATACTCGCACTCGCACTCGTAGTGCCTGGGCGAGCGACGGCTCGTCGACGGTCTCAGGTGCATCAAGGATATGGGTGCCTACGGAGAGTTGCCCGAGTGGCTGAAGGGGCACGACTGGAAATCGTGTGTGCCGGCTTGAACCGGTACCCAGGGTTCGAATCCCTGACTCTCCGCCAGACATGCAACGGGGGCACCTAGTCGGTGCCCCCGTCTCGCTCTCTGTCAGATATGGGTCCGATGGTCTTGGCGGGACGTCACGCGCCTAGGCCATCTGTGCTCCAGGCCCTTTGTAGGTGTCTCCGCCGAACCCCAGGATGAGACCCCATATGAAGGGGAGCAGTATGAGCCCGAGTCCGAAGCCGAATCCTCGTCCGAACGATTTCGCCAGATCGAGCTGGACGATGATGTAGATGACGAAGTTGACGAACGGGATGAAGTAGAGGATCAGCCACCACCCCGGTCTGCCCACTATTTCCAGCATGACGTAGATGTTGTAGAAGGGGATGATCGCAGCCCACCCCGGCTTTCCGGCCTTGGTGTAGATCTTCCACATCGCGACGATGTAGAG
>CAYWAF010000010.1:2678-24380 GCA_964456355.1 uncultured Eubacteriales bacterium
TCGATCGGAGGACACGTGGGCGGCGGGTTCTGCACATCATGCGGTGCTCCGAGAGTGCCGGGCAAACGCTTCTGTACCGAGTGTGGTGCAGAGTTCCCCGTGGAGTCGCCTGCGCCATCTGCTCCCGCTCAGTCGACACCCCGACAGCCCGTAGCCGCCCAGCCTGCACCCGCGCCACCTCCTGCGAAGTCGGGGAACGCGAAGGTCATCGGAGTCGTTCTGGGCGTGTTCGCCCTGCTCGTCGTCTTGGGCGTCGCGGCGGCCACTCTCGTGTGGCTCGCGGCAGGTGATGCCGGAGATGGCGGCAACGGTGTCACTTCACGCGCCTGGAGCTTTTCCGCAGACCAGGAGCGCGTGGCCGACGAGTTCGGTCTGCCGAACACGTTCACCATCGTCTATGGCGAGGATGCAGAAGAGGTCGTGACTGCTGCGGCGGGCGACCCTCCGACCCACCGCTTCGAGTACTGGGACTACTACGAGATGGGCACCCGCTTCGTCTTCCGTGACGGGGATGTGGTCGCGACGCATGCCATCGAGCCATTGGGGTACGAGTTCGACTACCCGGCGATCTCGCCGGAGTCCTTCTCGGCAGGCATGACGGTGGAGGACGTCAGCGAGCTGATGGGCTTCGAGCCTGCAGCGAGTGCCGACCTGGTCCCTTCGGCAGTCACCGGAGTGGAGATGTATGTGTGGGATGGGGTGCTGTCGGTCACCTTCCATGAAGGCGGGTTGATCTCTGCCGAGACCGCGCCTGTGATCGTGGAGGAGGGCCTGTGATGTGCCTGCTGCATGGTTGCTTCCGCGACCGTGAAGATGCGTCTACTGAAGGAGGGCGAGTGAGGACATCTCGCCGCGACTCCGGCTTCGCCATCCTCACGGTCCTGTTGGTCTCCAGCGTGGCCAGCGCGCTGATAGTCGGCGGCTCGAGCACCGCCGCTTCCGTGATGAACCAGCAAGACATCGGCGAGGCCACCTCGCAGATGCGTTACGTCTCGGGGCAGATACGCGACCGCACCGAGAGCATCGAGGGGCCTGAGGCCGATGCCTTGCGTGCCCAAGCGCAACGCATGGAGAAGGTCGCGAACATGCTCGACGATTCCGCTCTCGACGACATCGCCGTCAACGTCCGCAACAACCTGGGCGATGCCATCCTCACGCCACTCCAGGGTGGGGCGGTGGTGGATGCGGTCAAGTTCGCCTGGGACTTCAAGAGCGGCTACGAACTCGGAGACACGGTACTGAAGTCGTGGGGGTTGACCGACTCGGCAGCAGACCCGCTCATCGCAGCCTTGCAAGACATCCGTCCCGACTTAGACCACACCTCGCCGGTGGGGCAGGCCATTGCCGAAGCGAAACTGAACGCCGCACGCATCGCCGTCACGACAGACGACCCCGGCCTCACGCCCGGGGAGATCGACGCTGCCGCGACCGCCCTCGTGCTCGATATCGCAGAGATGGGCTCGGACGCCAGCGCAGGGGGTGGACCGTACGACAACCGCTATCTCGCGGACATCGGTCGCTACCTCGGCTGGGATCCGGGTGACGTACCTGAGGTCGGGGACGACGAGATGCTCGATGACGACACCGCTGTCGACGCAGGAGGCGGCACAGGCGCTCTCGCCAGCGGCCACTGGACCGGTCTCGGCGCCAAGAGCAACTGGAGCGAGGCTCCGACCTACGAGGAGATCGAGGCGGCCACCGATTGGGACAGCTTCAGCGGGGTGAGCGCCAGGCTCGACGATGACGGCACCTTCGCCTTCTTCAACGAGAGTCTGGGTTGGGGTGCCAGCGGGACGTATGCCTTCGACGGACGGACAGGGACGACCTCTCTCGACGATGCACCTCCCGACCTCGCTGCCCTCGACTTGCTCGTCTCGGAGTCCGGTGACACGTTGTACGTGGTCCAAAGGAGCCCGGAGTATCCTCTGCCCATCGTCTACAAGATGATACGCGGCAGTCCGTAGCAGCTCTTAGGGCATCGGAGCCAGAGGCGCACTCTACATGAACCTGTATGTCGAGAGCGCGAAGACGATGAAGACGAAGACGACCATCGCGACGTTGAAGCTCGTGTCGCGCACGTAGCGTTTGACGGCCAACCGTATCGCCTGGATGTCCTCCCTCTCTATGTGCTCCTCGATCATCCAGGGGAACCGTTCCTGGATGACGGATTCGGCCAGCACGCGGCTCAGGTTCGATATCCAAGCCCCTACCTGCTCTACGCCGCCGACGTCGATGCGCTCGTGGGCCGACAGGCCTTCTGCGCTCATCCAGGGCCTCATCTGCGCATCGCTTATCGCCGGCATCCTTCGCTCCGCCAAGGCCTCGTGGATCTTGGAGTCGAAGTCTTCTGCAGCGACGAGTCGCTCTGCGGCAAGGGAGACGTCTCTGGTGACGTTCTTGCCGCTCGTCCGGACAGGAGCCAGTCGTAGAGCGACTTCGGCGACGGGGACGCGGGAGGACCTGAGCTCGCGGATGGTACTGTCGAGCACTCCTCGGAGAGCGGCCACCCTGCCTGAACGGACCAACCGTCCGAGTGCGTCGTACCTCGCCTCGAACAGACGATCGGATATCTCGGTCGCTATCTCTCTGACGGCGTTGATGATCGACTTGCGCTCCATCGGAGTGATGTCCACTCGCTTCTCGAGTTCTTTGACGGCAAGGAGGACGGCATCGCGTACCGTGGCGTGCCGCTCACGTTCCAGGAGGACGAGGGCGGAGTCCATGAAGTGCTGTTGTCGCAGCAACGGAGCGCCGGTCGAGAGGGTGACGGTGGCGCGCCGTATGCGCCGCTGGGTTCTGACGACCCATGTGAGCAGGGAGTGGCGCATCCGTGCGAGCCACTCCGACATGAACGTGAGGTACCTGTCGTACGCGCTGGAAGCGTACTGCATGGCGGCCAGTGTTCCATGCGCACCATGGACGTAGAAGTAGTTGACGGAGAACCACTCCGGAGCCTCGAGATGGAACAGGTGGTACTTCATGCCGACGAAGAAGACCGCGAAGCCTATGGCGAAGGCATACACGACCGCCACGAGGTTCTCCGTAGTGAACAACGTGAACTGCTCGATGAGGTCTGCGTGCAGGCCCCACGTGTGCAGGCCCGGTATGACGAAGCCGTCGAGCACGAGTCCCGGTGCCAGACCGAGGCCCGTTATCGCGACGGCCAGGACGCCCATGGCCGCAAGCATCGGGACAGGAGCGTCGCGGACCTCGGCGTGCTTTTCCCCGAGTCTTCCGAGGAAGACCAGTTTTATCAGTTTGATGAAGGAGCAGGCTGTTCCTCCGCACGTAACAATGAACACGATCTCGGCCCATCGCAAAGATGCGAGATGTTGCAGTTCGAACGATTCCACGAGGGCGTGGTGCAGCAGGGTCTTGCTCACGAACCCGTTGAACAGCGGGACTCCGGTGATGCCGCATGCCGCGATCAGGGTGAACAGGAAGGTCAGCGGCATCTTGCGCCACAGACCACCCAGCTTGTACATGTTGAGTTCGCCCGTGCGGAAGAAGACCGCGCCGACGCCGAGGAACAGGCACGCCTTGAACAACGCATGGTTGACGATGTGGAAGAGCCCTCCTGCGTATCCCATGGCACCGTGTGCGCCCAGATACCCGGCTGCGCCGATGCCGACGAGGATGTATCCCATCTGACTCACGCTGTGGTAGGCGAGCATCCGCTTGGCGTTCTCCTGCAGGAGTGCGAGCACGACTGCTATGAACATCGTCACGATGCCGATCCAGATGACGACCAAGCCTATCTGCGCGCTGAAGTGCCACAGTTCCTCCGAGATATGTTCGGCCACCTCGGGACGGAAGATGGCCGTCACCACCCGGAAGATGCCGTATGCCCCGGCCTTGATCATCACGCCCGAAAGCAGTGCGCTTGCCGGTGAGGGCGCGACCGGGTGGGCGTCGGGCAGCCACACGTGGACGGGAAGCATGCCGGCCTTGACGCCGAAGCCCAGGATCATCAGGAGTGCCGCGCTCCACTTGATGACCTCACCGGCGCCTTCCATCTGGAACGGCCCTATGGCTCCCGTCGAGCCGAGCCCGTAGGTCAGGAAGATCCCGGCGATCAGGGAGAGTCCGCCGAGCGTCGTCATCCAGAAGTACTTGCTGGCCGCCGCCTTGGCCTCGTCGCTCTCGTTGTGGATGACCATCATGAACGAGAGGAGCCCCAACGCCTCGAAGAACAGGTAGAGGCTCACCAGGTCCCCTGCCAGCACGACACCCATGTTCGCGGCCAGGACGGCCAGGCTGAACGCGTGGTAGCGGTCGCGTTTCTTCTCGTGGACCATGTAAGCGGTCGCATATAGGGTGGAGAGCATCCATATGAGTGACGTGAACAGCGCGAACAGCATGGCGAAGGAGTCGACCTGGAACACGACGAGGTCGAGCAGGAACGGGAACTCGTAGGCTATCTCGTGATGCTCGGCGACGAGAGGGACGAGTGCTACAGCACCCAGGAAGGTGAGTGCGGTCACGAACACCACGAACCAGTTCCGCACCGTTTCCGAGATCTTGCCCAGCGGTCGCACGAACAGCGCAGCGAACAGCGGCAAGGCGACGATCCACAGAGGCAGGGCACTGAACGTCAGATGTGCTTCCTCCACGCTCAAGACCCCCTATCCGAAGAACGCCTCTGCCGCCATACGCGCGAGTTCCAGCGGAGCATACGGACTCCAGGCCGCGACACCCAGGAGGACGGTGATCACAGTACCTGCGACGACCGGCACGAGCATGGACCACGGTGCTTCGCGGTGTCCGGTGGCTTCCTGTTCGGGTTCGTCCTCTGTCGGCTTGAAATAGGCGAAGTAGACGATGGGCAGCAGGTACATGGCGGCAAGGAGTGCACCGCCGAGGAGGACGAACAAGTACAAGGGCTCGTCGACCTCGATCATCCCGAGCCCCAGGTACCATTTGCCGATGAAGCCGGAGAGAGGCGGCGTGCCGATCATCGCCAGGCAGCAGACCGTGAACGCGACCATGTTGACGGGCAGGCGCTTGGCTATCCCGCCCATCTTGCTGACGCGACGTATGCCCGTCTGCTTGATCATCAGGCCCACGCAGAGGAAGAGCGTCCCCTTCATGAACGCGTGGTTGACTATGTGGATGAGGGCTCCGGTGGTCGCCAGCGGTCCCAGCATCGACAGTCCCAAGATGACATAGCCCATCTGGGAGATGGTCGAGTATGCGAGCCTGCGTTTGATGTCGTCTTGCCCCACCGCGAGCACGGCTCCGATGAGCACGGTCGCGGCCGCCACCCAGCTCAAGGGAGGTGCGACCCCTAATTCTCGGATCAGGTCGACTCCGAAGACGTTGAACACGACCCGAAGGATGCCGAAGCTGCCCGCTGCGACCATGACGCCGGACAACACCGCCGAGAAGGGCGACGGCGCTGCCGGATGGGCATCCGGGACCCATCCATACAAGGGGACCAGTGCGGCCTTCACGCCGAAGCCGATGATGAAGCACCAGAAGATGGCGAGCAGCGCCGTCCTCCCGTACTCGATCGAGAGGAGGCCTTCCGCTCCGAACGCGTGGATGCCTCCCAGGAAGTACGTCGCCAATATCCCCAGCATCACGAAGCCACCGCCGAAGAGGATATAGATGATGTATTTGGTTCCTGCGGCGATGGCCTCCGGCGTCTCCTCCTGGACCACGAGCGGGTAGGTGAGTATCGAGAAGAGTTCGTAGAAGACGAGGAGGGTCATCAGATTGCCCGCGAAAGCGATACCGAGCGTCCAGGCCAAGGCGAGCATCAGGAAGACGTAGTAGCGGTTCTGGCGATGCTCATCGGCCATGTAGCCGGTCGAGTGCGTGACCGCCAGTATCCAGATGACTGCGACGGTCCCGGCGAAGAGCATGCCCATGGCATCCACCCGGAAATACAGCCAGATGCTGGGCGTCATGCGTGCGAGATGGACGTCGTAGACGGTGCCTCTCAGCACCCCGGGCATGAGCCAGAGGACGGCCGCCGACGAGAGCAGGCACGTACAGACCAGCATCACGTTGCGCACAGACTCCGATATGCGCGAGAGCGGACGGACCAGGATCGCGCCCACTATCGGTAGCAGGACGGCGACGAACGGTATCACTGAAACGACCTCTTCGCTGCTCATATCCTCACCCCCCCGGCGGGATGCCGAACACGAACTGGACAGCAGCCTCGGCCAAGGAGAGCGGCAGGCCTCTCACCTCGGCGAAACTGCCCAGAAGGATCACGTAGACCGCGCAGATGAGCGTCGGCACCAGCAACGTCCATTGCGCCTCCCGTACGCGACCACCTTCCGGACTAGGCTTGAAGAACGCCGAGTAGACGATCGGGAGCCAGTAACCGGCGTTCAGGAACGAACTCACTATGAGGACGACCACGTATATCCACGCGTCCGCTTCGAGTGCGCCCAGGGACAGGTACCACTTGGTGATGAACCCGGCGAACAAGGGCACACAGATGAAGCTCAGGGCAGCGATGGAGAAGGCGGTCATCGTATACGGCATCTGACGACCTATGCCGTCTAACTCCCGGATGCTCGTCTTGCCGGTCGTCCGCTGGATGGAGCCGGCGACGAAGAACATGGTGATCTTCGAGAAGGCCTGGTTCGCGATGTGGACTATCGCCGCCAACGCGGCATACGGGGTCAGCAACGCCGCGCCCAAGACTATGTAGCTGAGCTGGCTGATGGTGGAGTAAGCGAGTCTTCGCTTGAAGTTGTCTTGCAGGAGCGCCATCACGGAGCCCGCGATGATCGTGAAGGCCGCGATGACGGCCAACCACCGTGTGATCCCCAACTGGGAGAGCAGGTCGACACCGTAGACGTTGTAGACCACCCTCAGGATGCCGAAGACGCCTGCTTTGACGACTGCCACGGCGTGGAGCAACGCGCTGACAGGGGTCGGGGCGACCATCGCGCTCGGCAGCCAGCCGTGCAGCGGCATGATGGCCGCTTTGACCCCGAAGCCGACCATGAAGAGGATGAACAGCACCGTCAGAGCAGGAGCGCCTGTCTCCATCGAAAGGATTCCCGGGTGGCTGAGCGTCAGGGTTCCTGCGTACTGGAAGGTGAGGGCGGTCGCCAACATGACGAACGCGCCGCCCATCAGTGTGTAGACGAGGTACTTGCGACCTGCGCGCATCGCCTCCCTCGTCTCCTCGTGGATGACCAGCGGGTACGTGCAGATGGTGAGCATCTCGTAGAAGAGGAGGAGGGTCAGCAGGTTCTCCGAGAAAGCGAGGCCGACGGTCGTGGAGACGCAGAGAGCGAAGAACCCGAAGAAGCGTACCTTGGCATGCTCGGGTTCCATGTAACCGATCGCATAGATGGTCGTGACCAGCCACAGGGTCGAGGAGACCAGCGCGAAGAACATGCCCAACGCATCCGCTCTGAACGCCAGGCCGATGCCGCTCGTGAACTCCAACAAGCGGTACTCGTAGACGACACCTTCCATCGCTCCCGGTAGCATCGACAGGACGATGAGGAGTTTCGCGACCGCTGCAGCGAAGCTCCAGAACCTTCTCCAGAACGGCACCCGGCCCGTCGTGAACACGAGCAAGGCGCACAGGAGTGAGATGAGCGGTGCCAAGAGCGGGCGTATGTCTACGACGACCATCTCAGCACCTCCTTATCCCGGGAGCATCTGGAGTACGGCCGGCTCGATGAAACTGAGCGGTATGCGTGCGAAGACGCCCATCACCAGGCACAAGACGGCCAGGATGAGGATGGGTATCAGCATGCTGACCGGTGACTCGTGTGCACCGATGACACTCTCGTGCACCGGCTCTTGGAAGTAGAACGCGTTGATCATCCGTATGTAGTAGACGAAGATCAGCAAAGCGCCGAAGAGGAGTACGACGGCGAAGAACGGCAGCCCGGCCTCCATCGCGCCGAGCGCGATGTACCACTTGCAGATGAAGCCCGCCGTAGGCGGCAAGCCGACGATGGAGACGGCCCCTATCGTGATCGCCGCGCACGTCACGGGCATCGTCTTGGCCACACCCTTGAGGTCGGAGAGGTCACGCAGGCCGGTCCGGTAGATTATCGAGCCGGCTCCCAGGAAGAGCGTGGCCTTGATCAACGCATGGTTGAAGATGTGCACTGCGGCCCCGATCAGACCGTATGTCGACGAGAGCCCGAGGCCTAAGAAGATATAGCCGATGTTGGAGATGGTGGAGTACGCGAGCATCGTCTTGATGTCTTCCTGCGTCATGGCGAAGAAGGCTCCGACGATGATCGATATGGCGCCGAGCCACATCAGCACGGTGTTGAGCCCCGAGAGGTCGATCTTGGGGGCCTGGTAGTAGATCTGATAGATGCGGATCATCCCGAGGACACCGATCTTGACCACCAAGCCCGAGAGGATGGCGCTCACCGGACTAGGGGCTATCGAATGGGCCTCCGGGAGCCAGACGTGCACTGGGAAGAGTGCCGCTTTGACCGAGAAGCCGAGCGCCATGGCAGCAAGCGCGATGCTCGCCGGGCCGACCACCTCCACTCTCCCGAGGCGTTGTCCGAGGTCGGCCATGTTGAGGGTGCCGGTCAGCGCATAGAGGATGCCGATGGCGAAGAGCACGGTGAGGGAGGAGACGGCTCCCATGAGCAGATAGCGGAACGCTGCCATCTCGGCCAGACTCTGTCCTCCGACGGCCACCAGCGCATAACTGGAGAGCGAGAGGATCTCCATGAAGACGAAGAGGTTGAACAGGTCGCCTGTGATCGCGAAGCCGATCATGCCGCAGATGTTGAGCAGCAGGAGCGTGTAGTAGTAAGGGATGCGGCGTTCGGGGACAGCCTCCTCGACATAGCGTTGGGAGAACAGGATGGCGAGCCATCCGATGAGGCACACGACGCCGACCGCCGCGCTGAACTCGTCGAAGCGCAACTCTATCCCCCACGGAGGAGCCCATCCTCCCACCTCATAGGAGAAGGGGCCTGTCCGGGCGATCCTGAAGATGAGTCCTGCGCTCACGACCGAGACGGCGCTGATACATGCGAACGCCCAGAACCCGGCCCATCGGCGGTCGTGATAGGCGACGGCCGGCGTCAGGACGGCTCCCACGAGCGGTATGAGGATCAATGCCGGAAGCCACTGGGCGCTCATGGGTCAGTCAGCCTCCCACAGGTCGTCGGTCTCAAGGGTCCCGTAGCGTTCGTGGATGCGGATGATGAGCGCCAGTGCGACCGCGGTCGTGCTGAGGGCGACGACGATCCCGGTCAGGATAAGAGCGTGGGGAAGGGGGTTGGTGAACGGGGGGTGGGCCCCCTTCCCCAGCACGGGGGCGTCGCCTCCGCTCACGTTCCCGATGGCCACGACGAAAGCGAAGATGGCAGTCTCCATGATGTTGAGCCCCATCAGTTTCTTGATGAGGTTGCTCTTGGCTATCAATGCGTAGAGACCGATGAGGAAAAGGGCCACGGAGGCCACGTAGTCCAGGTTGACCCACAGGTTCTCTATCATCGTCATCGCTTGGCCTCCATCATCCTGAAGACGGTGGCGATGATCACTGCGCCGCCGAGTCCGATCCCTATCTCGAGGAAGACGAGTTCGGCCGTTCTCAGCCAATGCAGGTCTTCAGCCGAGGGGAAGGCCAGGAAGGAGCCGAAGAAGAAGATTCCGGCGACGCCGATAAGGACGAAGGAGAGCACCGCTGAGGCCTGGGCTATGGTCATCGAGCGTCCCGGGAACACCCTCAAAGGCCGGTCGGTACCCATGACCAGGCTTGCGAGTATGGCGAGCGCACCGAGTATCGCTCCGCTCTGGAAGCCACCTCCAGGCGTGCTGTGTCCATAAAGTACCATGTAGACGGAGAACATCATGATGAACGGCGCGAGCAACCTCACGATGAAGGAGGCGACAGGGCTGACGGGCCTCACCCTTGCTGCCGGCTGCGCATCGCTATCGGGACCGTCCTCCTCCGACTTCCATGCCAGAGCCATGACCACCGCGACGGCTATCAGTGCCGTGAAGATCACGGTCACCTCTCCACTGGTGTCGTAGCCACGGTAGTTGAGGATTATCGCCGTGACTATGTTGTCCGCCCCTGCCTCCTCCGCCCCTTCTTCGAGATAACGAGGGACCACGTGCGTGTACGTGGGGTTCTCTGTCGAGCCCACCGGAGGGAGCTGGCCGACGGCCAGAAGCATCGGGACAGCCGCCACCATGAGCAGTGCTATGGTGAACGCCCTCCTCATCGCTCTCGCCTCGCTGTCCGGCTTATCGCTACGAGGAAGAGCACGGTGGTCACTCCTGCACCGACCGCTGCCTCGGTGAGCGCGACGTCAGGAGCCCCTCGGAGTTGCCACAGTACGCACATCATGAGGCTGTAGGTGGAGAAGATGATGGAGGCAGCGAGGAGGTCCTTGGTGCGGATGACGGTCAGCGCGGTCGTGATGAGCAGGCTTATGAGGACGACATCGAACGCTCTCGCCATCGAAGATCACTCTCCCTTGGAACCCAGGCGCCATGGCGCGAGCCCTGTGCGGAAAGCCGCCCTGGCGAGTGCGTGACCGGCCGTCGGGCTCGACAAGAGCACGAGCAGGGCGATCACCAGGATCTTCGCGCTGTCGAAGTCGAGTCCGTGGTGGAGGGCTAGGGCGAGGAGTATCGATCCGGCACCCAGGGTGTCGCACTTGGTCGCTGCGTGCGTCCTCGAGTAGAAATCAGGGAACCGGAGGAGGCCGACGGTGCCGACCAGGAAGAAGAACGCGCCTATCCCCAGGAAGACGATAGTGGCAGCGTCTATGACCGACTGCAGCACGTTCACTGTTCTCCCCACTCCTCTTTGAGTCTTCCGGTCTCCAGGTAGCGGGCTGCGACCAGGGTCACGACGATGTTGAGGAACGCGTAGACGAACGCCACGTCGATGAAGAGTCCTCGATCGAAGACGAACGCGAGCAGGATCAGCACGACCAACACCTTCGTGCCGACTATGTTCACTGCGAGGATGCGGTCGACCACCGTCGGGCCCCGGTACGCGCGATAGAGGCACAAGAAGGCGTTGAAGAGCAGGAAGATGGCGGTACTCCAGAAGGCGATGTCCATCTCACGCCTCCTCGAACACCTTTGCGACCTTGGACTCGAGCGTCCTCTCGACGATCCCCTGCCTGAACTCTCCGCCGAGGCAGTGGATGACGTAGGTCGTCTCATCCACGTCGATCGTGAGAGTCCCCGGGGTGAGGGTTATCGAGTTAGCAAGGGCGACGCGCGAGACAGGTCGTTGAAGCTTGCTGTCGAAGTCCACGACGATCGGGTCGATGGGCATCTTGGGATCGAGTACTTTCTCGGCGACATGCAGGCTCGCCTTCACGATCTCCACCATCAGATACGGGAAGTAGGCCATCAATCTGCCCAGCTGCCTCAAGGAGAGGGAGGGTATCTTCTCGTCTTGCCACACGAGACCCGCGAACCAGACTCCGATGATGAGGGAGAGCACGAGTCCCAGCAGCAGTTCGGCGGGTTCCAGACTGCCGGACAGAAGGACCCAGAACGCGAACACGGGTGGAACCATCTTCAAACGCTGGATCATGAGAGCGCCTCCGTCGTAGGTCGCGAGGGGCCGTCGGTGGCCTCCTTCGCCTGGGACACATCTCTGACTCCCAAAAGGACCCGGTTCCCACCACCCATCCTGGCTCGTCGCAATCCCTCACTCGCTTGCTCGAGAAGGTCGAGTCCCTCCATGGTGGGTTGCTCGTGTTCGGCCACTCCTACGCTGACGGTGTGGTGGGTGATGGGCTCGAGTTCGTCCCCTTCGAAGTCCGTGGCCTCGATGACCTCTCTGATCCGTTCACCGACGATGAGTGCCTCCTCGCCGTCAGCGAAGGGCAGGATGATGCCGAAGAGCCCGTCTTCCAGATGCGCGATGACGTCGGTCTCCCGCACGGACATCGACAACACTTCGGCGGCGTGGGAGACGAACAGGTTCCCTCTGTGTGTACCGACCGTGGCGCTGAACTCCTCTAAGCCGTCCAGCTCCACCAGCAGGACGGAGAGTCCGGTCTCGTACCGACGACATCTGCGGACGTCCTCTTCCAGACGGAAGAGGAAGTAGTCCCGGGTGTGGAGGCCGGTCAGTTCGTCCCGGATCGACGATCTCTCAAGGCAGTCGCAGCGTCGCTCGTCACGTCCGATCTTCATCCCGATGAGGACTGCGGAGACCGCGAAGACGCCGATGCCTAAGGCTATCCTGGAAAAGAGCCCCGGGTCCGTCGTTGCGCCCATGTCGGAGACCAGCAGCCCTACGATAGCGAACGCGGCAGCACTGATGAGCACCGCTCCGGATGCGTGATAGGCGACAGCCGCAAGGAGTATCGGTATCCCGAACAGGGGCCAAAGTCCCTCGAGGTCGTGCGTCAGCACTATGAGCACGGTGATGAAAGAGATGGATGTGACGATGAGCAGGGCATATGGAAGACGCATGCGTGATTGCATGAGCCCTCACCGTCCCGAGTCCACAGATCCGATACCGAGGTGATGTATCAAGGAGAGGGGCTCGGGATGGGGGCATGATGCAATGCTAGCGTCGGGCCGGTGGCCCGAGCTGCAGATTCCAGGGTTCACCCTGTCAGACATCTGCACGCACCCCCATGGGGTCCCACCGGGGGGCAGAATGGGACATCCCTGCCGCATAGCCGTGTAGGAAAGAGAACGCTCTACACGGTCCAACCGCTTTCTACCCGATTCACAAGCTCTCAAAACCGCTGAATGAAGGCGACAGGTACTCGTCCGGGTCGGGTACACTCTCTGCGATGGGTGGAGAGCTGCAGGTGATGATCGGGGAGGGATAAGCATGTCCCGTAAGAGATGGCGTCTTTGGTTCGGACTGGGACTGCTCGCGTTGTCCGGTGTGCTCCTATGGGTCCATTACCTCATCTTCCACGACCTGCACCATCTGGCCATATTCACCGTGCACGACCTGGCGTTCCTCCCATTGGAGGTGTTGATCGTCACCCTCATCCTCCATACCGTTTTGGAGAGTCATGAGCGCCAGGAGATGTTGCAGAAGCTCAACATGGTGATCGCGGCCTTCTTCAGCGAGGTCGGGGTCGACCTCATCGAGCGGCTCACGTATCTCGACACGAAGCCGGACGTGCTCAAAGAGAACTACGACGTGAAGCCGGAGTGGACGGACGAGCAACTCAAGGCCGCCTCTGAAGACGCGGCCGCGCGCCAGTTCCGCCTCAAGCCTGACCGCGAACGCACGGCGGAGTTGCAAGGGTTCATGGACTCCAAGCGTCAGTTCCTGCTCCGCCTACTGGAGAACCAGAACCTGCTCGAGAACGAGGGCTTCACCGACGTCTTGTGGGCCGTCTTCCACCTGGGTGACGAACTCTATCGGCGCGATGACATCATGGCCATCCCTGACAGCGACCTGAGGCACATCACCGGCGACATGGAGCGCGCATACGGTCGTCTGATCTCGGAGTGGTTCCAGCACCTCAGGCATCTCAAGGACAAGTATCCGTACCTGTACTCGCTCAGCGTGCGTGAGAACCCTCTGGACTTCGAGGACCACGTCGAGGTCGTAGAGTGACGGTCTGTTGATTCTGTCCATGACCGTGCCGCATGCGTCTTCGAGCATGCACCCGGAGTAGTACGCGACGGCTCCGACTACTCTCTCGGGTGCATGCAGACTCACCTCCGCAGGCCGATGCTTTCATCCGCACCGAAGCGCAGACTTTTCAGTGTGGAGAGGACTCCACATGTCTGATCAGGACGGAGGTGTGACGATGAGACACGACAAGATGATCACCGTGGCTGCCGGAGCGCTTGCGGCCGTACTCGCCTTGGGCGGGATAGGCTATGCCTATGCGGCACCGCTGGAAGATGCGGGCACGACCACAAGCGCACTGGGCAGGGCCGGCCGCATGATGCACAGGGCGGGCAACGGCCTTGCCGGGATAGTGGCCGACCTCACCGGACTCGATGTCAAGGACGTGGCGGAGCGTCGCGCGGACGGCGAGTCGTTCGCAGCGATAGCCGAGTCCGAAGGCGTCGACCCCGACGACGTGAAAGCGGAGGCACTCGACCGTGCCAGTGAGGCTATCGACGAGCGTCTCTACTCGACAGAGGCTCCTCAGCGTCGTGGCAGACGCGGCATGCGTGGCTTGCATCCGGTGCAGGTGTTGGCCGAGATGACCGGCCTCGATGTCGAGGAGATACACGACCTTCGTGTGGACGGCAAGTCGTTCTCCGAGATCGCGACGGAGAACGGTGTGGACCCGGACGATGTCGTGGATGCGATCGTCGCGGATGCACGCGAGAAGCTGGATGCCGCCGTTGCAGACGGCAAGATCACCGAAGAGCGCGCGACAGAGATGCTCGACCGCTTGAGCGAGCGCCTCTCCGAGGTGATGGACTCCACCGAACCGCCTCCCGAAGGCGGACCGCACGGTGACAAGGGACCCGGTGGCGGTCCCGGGGCCCACGGTGGACCGGGAGCAGGTCCCAGTGGCATGGGAGCCCCTGAATAAGAAGCCCTTGCACCTCCTTTGTACAGGGCAGACCGGGAGCCGCTTGTACCTCAGGCGGCTCTCGGCAGTCTCAGGAGTCTTGCGTTGATGGCGACGATGACGGTCGACAGTGACATGAGCGCCGCTCCGGCAGCGGGGGAGAGCACGATCCCGTACGGGTAGAGCACGCCTGCAGCGAGCGGTATCGCTATCACGTTGTAACCGGTGGCCCACGCCAGGTTCTGCTGCATCTTGCGGTACGTGGCCCTCGAGAGTGCGACGATGTTCGCCACGTCCTGTGGGTCGGAGCGGACCAGGATGATGTCTGCGGTCTCTATCGCCACGTCGGTTCCCGCGCCGACCGCTATCCCCACGTCGGCCTGTGCAAGCGCCGGGGCGTCATTGACCCCGTCACCGGTCATCGCGACAGTCAGTCCTTGCGCTTGGACCTCCTTGACCTTGTCGGCCTTCTCTTGGGGCAGCACCTCCGCGAAGTAGCGTTCCATCCCGAGCTGGGAAGCGACCCAGGCGGCTACCTTCTCGTTGTCGCCGGTCAGCATAAGAGGCTCGACGCCCATCTCTTTCAGGCGCCTCACGGCATCCAGCGACTCCGGCCTGATGATGTCCGCCAGCCCGAGAAGACCGACCACCTTGCCGTCGGCCACCACGAACACCACGGTCTTGCCTTGCTCCGAGAGTTTTTCGTAGAGGGACGGATCCGGCATCTTCAATCCCTCTGCTTCGAGGTATCCGGGGCTGACGACCGCGATGTCTCGTCCGTCCACGACACCTCGAGCGCCTTTACCGGGGATGGCGCTGAAATCCTCGACAGCGGGAAGGGCGACTCCGCGCTTCTCTGCCGAGGAGACCACACCGGCGGCGATGGGATGCTCGGAGTGCATCTCGACCGCTGCCGCCAAACGGAGCACGTCGTCCTCGTCCATCTCGCTGAACGAGCGGACGTCGGTGACGCCGAACTCGCCTTTCGTGAGCGTGCCGGTCTTGTCGAAGATGACCGCGTCTATGTTGCGGGCGTTCTCGAAGGCGTCGCGGTCGCGCACCAGGAGCCCGTTGCTCGCTCCGATGGATGTGGATACAGCCACCACCAGCGGGATGGCGAGTCCCAGTGCATGCGGGCACGTGATGACCATGACGGTCACGGTCCTGGAGAGCGCGAACGCCGAGGAGAAGTCGGCAAACGCATACCAGACGATGAAGGTCACCACGCCGCCGATGAGTGCGATGGCCGTGAGCACGGCGGCAGCCCTGTTCGCGAGGTTCTGCGTCTTGGACTTGGCTTCCTGAGCCTCACGGACCAGGTCGATCACCTGTGAGAGGAAGGAGTCGGCTCCGGTGGCCCTTATCTCCACGGTCACAGAGCCCTCTCCGTTGACCGAACTCCCTATGACCTCGTTGCCGGGAGTCTTGGACACAGGCTTCGACTCTCCGGTGAGCATGGACTCGTTCACCGAGGTCTGACCGTCTATGACGATGCCGTCGGCCGGCACCTTCTCGCCCGGGCGGACCAGTACGCGGTCGCCGACCTTGAGTTCTTCGAGCGGGATGTCGGTCACAGAGCCGTCCTCTGACAACAGATGGGCATCGGAGGGCATCAGTTCGGCCAGTGCCTCCAGAGCACGCGAGGCGCCCATCACGGAGCGCATCTCGATCCAGTGTCCGAGCAGCATCACGTCTATGAGCGTGGCCAACTCCCAGAAGAAGACCTCACCGGGAAGACCGAAGACCACCGCGGAGCTGTAGACGTACGCGGTCGTGATGGCGACGGCGATGAGCGTCATCATCCCTATGCTGCGGGTCTTGACCTCGCGCACGAAGCCGGTGAGGAACGGCCAGCCGCCATAGAAGAACACAAGCGTGGAAAGTCCGAAGAGGACGAGTGCCTCCCCCGGGAACGTGATGGCCTCTTCGAGTCCTAGGAACTGCTGTATCAGCGGAGACAAGAGGAGGATGGGCGCGGTCAGGACGAGCGAGACCCAGAAACGTCGACGGTAGTCGGCGATCATGTGCTCGTGGCCGCTGTGGCCGCTGTGGCCGCTGTGACCGCTGTGCTCGTCGTGGGCTACGGCGCGTCCGCCACGCTCGTCATGTGCGTCATGGTCGCCGTGCTCGGCATGTCCGCTATGTGTAGCGTGCTCTTCCACGGACCTCTCTCCCGCCCCTGAGATGGCATCGGTCACGACCGTTCGGGTCGCGACCGCTTTGTGTGTCTATACCCTCCGCTCACGAACGGGAACGGATGCCTGTTGCCAGAGGGGGTCTGTGCCGTTAACGTGTGCTGCACCGACGCTTGCGGCAGGAGGAGACGTCATGACAGGACTCCACCCCTCGGTCTCCATGACCATAGGTGACACTCCGCTGATACGCTTGAACAGGATCGGTGACGGTCTCGGAGCACGCATCGCCGTCAAGATGGAGTCCCGCAACCCCGGAGGCTCGATCAAAGACCGCATCGCACTTTCGATGATCGACGACGCCGAGCAGCGAGGCCTCATCACCCCCGGGAAGTCGGTGCTGGTCGAGCCCACTTCCGGCAACACCGGCATCGCATTGGCGATGATAGGGGCCGAACGTGGCTACCGTGTCGTTCTCACGATGCCCGAGAGTATGTCGACGGAACGCCGACGACTCCTGGCTGCCTTCGGAGCGGAACTCGTGTTGACGCCCAAGGACCTCGGCATGCAGGGCGCCGTCGATGCTGCCGAGGAGTACGCTGCCAAGACTGACGACGCGTTCATCCCCGGCCAGTTCGACAACCCGGCCAACCCCCGTGCTCACTACGAGCACACCGGACCGGAGATCATCGAGGTCTTAGGCGACGATACCCTGGGCGCGTTCGTCGCCGGTGTTGGCACGGGTGGCACCGTGAGCGGGGTGGGGCGCTACATCCGCGAGCATGACATCGACGCTTCCGTGGTCGCGGTCGAACCCGCAGACTCCCCGATCATCAGCCAGCGCTTGCGCGGCGAGAAGATGACCCCGGGCTCGCACGTCATCCAGGGCATCGGCGCGAACTTCATCCCGGACACCCTGGACCTGGAGATACTCGACAAGGTTGAGCAGGTCACAGGCGACGAGGCGATAGGGATGGCGCGCAGACTCGCCTCCGAGGAGGGGCTCTTGGTGGGCATCTCCTCAGGTGCCAACGTGGCCGTCGCGCTGCGCTTGGCAGCTCTTCCGGAGTACGAAGGCACCACCATCGTCACGGTCGCACCCTCCACGGGCGAGCGGTATCTCTCCACGCCGTTGTGGGAAGGCATCGCTTAGTCGTCTCCCATGCGTCGCTTCTTCCCTCGTTTGGGAAACATTCATATCAGGATTGCGTCCCAGCGGTCGCCGGACGTGAGCCAGTACGGCGCACTGGACCTTTCGACCATCGTGACCGGTCGTGAGGGGCGAGTCGCACATCCGATTCGAGGAGGAATGCTCACGTGGAGCAAGCAGTGAAGAGAGAAGATATCAGGGTCTTGGAGGGGTGAACATGGTGGAGACCATCGACTTAGGCAGAGCTTTCAAGGCGGTCTTTGACGACGCGGAGTGGCTGAAGAAGGCCGCTCTGGCCATCGTCTGGTACTTCCTGATAGTGACCGCACCTGTCCTCATAGGAGCGGAGATCGAATACATCAAGCGCGTCTACGGAGGCGACGAGCGGCTGCCGGATTGGGACGGCTTCGGTGACAAATGGCTGAAGGGCTTCTTCATGTGGCTTGCGATGCTGTTGTTCATGGCGCCCATATGGCTGCTCATGTTCGCCTTCATGATCCCGGCGATCCTGGCGGGTTCAGGTGGCGGCAACGACGAGGTGTTCGGCTCCATCATGGCCGGTGGGATGTGCCTGTGGTACGTCTTCGTCATCATCTACTCCATCGCGCTGTGGTTGTACGCTCTCGCGGCGCTCACGAACTATGCGATGAAGGGCAAGTTCAGCGCTTTCTTCGAGTTCCAGGAGATCTGGGAGCGGATAAAGGCCACCGGTTCGAACTACTGGATGGCCTTGCTCTATTCGTTGGTCATAGGATTTGCCACAGGTGTGGCGATGATGGTGTTGGAGTTCACCATCATCGGCTTTCTCGTGATCCCGGCCGTGCTCTACCTCGGAATGATGGGCATGGCACACCTTCTGGGGCAGTGGGCGAGGCAGGCATATGCGCCTTCGGCTCCCGTGACGCCCTCCGCGCCCGTGCAGCAAGGATAGGATCTACGTGGCAGGGATGGAGGCGGGCAGACCCTGCCCGCCTCGGCCCTGCGATAGAATAAGACGCACGTGACCCTGTCATGTGGGGAGAGTCCATGCTCACATTCGCGTTCCTCGCTCTGCTCGCGTCTGCTGTGATGGCCTATGTCATAGGCATGGCCGTTATCGCGCCTCGCGATTCGTTCCTGCGCACGAAGGCAGGGGTCTGGCTGTTGATCTTCGGTGCCATCTCCCTGATCCTCCTCCCGCCGCAACTCATCCTGATGGAGGGCATCGCAGATTCCATGCTCTCCGGCATGGGTGGAGGCATGAGCGAGAGTGTGGAGGCGACGGCAGGAGCAGATGCGGTCGGGGGTGTGGCTGGCATGCTTGCGTGGCCTGCCGGCATCAGCAAAGGGCTCTACATAGGCCTATGGATAGTCACGTCTCTGGCGGCACTTCTCATCGGCATGCGTATCTGGAAGGCGCGTCAGCCCGGTTGGCGATCGGGTACTTCGAACGCGATGGACAACTCCACCGTCGGTCGCGTGAGGAGCCTGCTCCCGCTCGCAGACTCACTCGGCGAAGCCTTGGACGCGATGGCCCGTGCGAATCTCGATCCGCGGAGCACAGAACTCCTTGCCGGGGAGATAAGGGCCATAGGGCGGCGGTTCGCTGTGGAGGTCCCTGAAGGTTCTGCCGCCACGTACAACATGGTGGTCAAGGTGTTGTCGCCGTCGGTCGCGAACGTAGCGACGAAGTATCTGCTGGAGGGTGTGGCCGAGCGCAGGCAGGCTGAGGCGGGCGACGCGGGTAGCGCCGACAGCGCTGCGAGCGATGCCGATGGCTCATACGGCCCGTGAGATGCTGAGTGACCGGGAGGACGTACGGTGGACAAAGAGTTCATAGTGTCGGAGATCAAGCAGGCTATGCGCGAGAAGGACAAGCCACGCCTGTCCATCCTCCGTCTCGTGAAGAACGAGATAGACATCAAGGAGAAAGAAGCCGGCGAGCCTCTCTCCGATGAGGAGGTCATCGCCACGCTCAAGAAGGTCTTGAAGCAGACGAGCGAGACGCTGGAGGCGTCGAAGAAGGCCGGCACGGACGAGGAGCGCACTGCGCTCCTGCAACGACAGGTGGACATCCTTGAGGAGTATCTGCCCGAGCAGGTCACGGGTGAGGCCTTGGTCGCCGTCGTGGAGCGTGTCATCGCCGAGAACGGCTTTTCCGAAAAGCGCGACATGGGCAAGGCGATAGGGATGGTCGCCAGCGAGGTCGGGGGCAACTGCGACAAGGCCGAGGTGGCAAGGCTGGTCGGGGAGAGGCTCGGCTAGGACTTCGCAACGGGAGGGCAGCCCGCAGGGCCTCGTCCTCGTTGGACCTAAGCGTGCGCGCCCATAGTCTTGAGGACAGCGCCTCTCAGCCGCTGCAGCCTGACGGCCGTGATGGTGTTGCAGACGCCGATGGGTATGAGCGTGATGCCCCACTGCGCGACGAGGGAGAGTGTCGCACCGACACCGAGAAGCAGGAAACCGACGCCGGCCAAAGCGAGCAATGGATCCGCCATCACAGGCCCTTTCCCCTCATGCCACGCCTAACGGTCAGCGCTTGAGCTGTACAATCACGCAAGCGCCTGCTGCAGCCGGTGTCAGCCCGCGCGAGCGCGTTCGATGCGAGATAGGTTCGCCATCCCGAATACGGCGACAAGCGCTACAGCCACTCCTACGTTGACGATGCAACTCGCTGCCACCGAACCGCTTCCGATGAGTGCACCATACGTGTTATCCAACACGTGATAAAGGGCTACAGCCAACACGCTCCCCTGCGTGCTGTTGTAGAGCCATGTGTAAACGAAGGCTGACGCTACTGTGCTGATGAACCATATAACAAAGGGGGACCGACTCATCGGATTGTCCGTCCAGAAGAAGATCGGCAGATGCCACAACGCCCACAGCGTGCCGACGATCAACGTGGCAGTAAAGGCCGTATGACGTGCCTGCAAGCGAGGCAAGGCAAAGCCACGCCAGCCGACCTCTTCCCACGGATTGGAGAGCAATGCGATCATGAAAGCGGCAAGAACCAGCCCCGGCGTTTTCTCACTTGCCATCTCGAAAGCGACAGGCAATCCCAGTGCCCGCTCTGCAAGGCCGTCTGCCAGATGCAAGATGGCAGGCAAAGCGATTGCCACCACAAGCCATAGCACGCCGACTTTCCAACGCCACAGTGAACGGAACCAAGCATCCGTTTCCGCTTTGCCGACCAGGACTCGTTGGACGATGACGGCGGCCAGGGTCGGCCCTACTGCAGGCAGGATCAGCAGGATTTGAAAAGCGGGATGCTTGAACAAGGATACGCCTTGTGAGGCAGCGACAACCGGCAGCCATCCCAGCCACGAGATGACGAAAGCCAACACATAGAACCAGAATACAGGGCGTTTCTTCATCGTGCGTGCTCCTTGTAAAAGTGTGAGTTGACGTCAGTGTCTGAGCGGCGAGACTGTGTCGCTCGCACTTATCCTAGCGTTTCCTTTCCGTCTGCTCATCCGCTTGTTGGGCACCTCTAGATGAGCAGCACAGGATCTAGACCTGCTATTGGCTGGTCAGTCGCTATCTCGAGACGCAAGCCCCTATTTCCGCCGACCCCAGTGCGGCTGTCTGAAGGATAGAGCACTGCGCTGCTCTCGTGGTTGACGCGGAGGTTGCGAGCTATCGAACCCTCGATGTGACGCCTGAGCGTCCTGTCGCCGTCAATCGGCGCGACGAAGACGGTCATGGCGGCCAGGTAGTCAAGAACGATCGGAGCCATCTCGCGATACTTGCCTATCGCGGCGACCGGTGTGTCAAAGGACTTGTCTCTCCACAGACCAGGCCACAACGGCTCCAATCGACTTCGTCTGGCCGCAACAGGATCGAAAATCCCATAGTTCAGCCCGAGTATCTGAATCAAGTGCTCGCGCTGTCGCTTGGCGAACGACTGCGCTTCTCCGATGTAGTGGATGAGATGCGTGCCGTCGCCATCCTGCTGGATCGTCCATAGGTACACGCATGCGGCGTCTGCGAGGGG
>CAYWAF010000011.1:0-1298 GCA_964456355.1 uncultured Eubacteriales bacterium
CCGCTTCGTTTCTGGACCATGCCGCAAGGGGGTGAGCTCTCCCTCGTCATGTTACCGATAATGATCGTGGCGATAAGACGAGGAGTGATGGCCGGCATGCTGACCGGGGCGCTCACCGGCATCGCGGTCTACTTCACCGAGCCCTACGTGGTCCACCCCGCCCAATACCTTTTGGACTACCCCGTTGCCTTCGGCCTCGTAGGGCTGGCAGGCCTCGGTGCTCGGGGGTGGTCGAAGGCTGTGGCATCCGACAAGGTCTCCAAGGCGATCTGGACGGTCGTCCTCGGTGCGGTCATGGTCGGGACGGCCGGCCGGTATCTGGCTCACGTGCTCTCCGGCGTCGTCTTCTTCGGGGAGTACGTCCCGGAGGGTCAACCGGTCCTTCTCTACTCGGCCGTCTACAATCTGGTGGTACCACTCTCCGGGCTCGCCTGTTTCGCAGCGGCTGCGATCCTCCTTCCGGTCCTTTCCAGGGCCGTCGACACTCACGGACTGGGGGGAGAGGTGGATTGACCATGCAGGCGGTCATCGTCTCGGGCGCTCCCGGCTCCGTGTCCTCGCACTATGCTCGTGTGCTGAAGGAGGCGGGGTTCGTCGTGGCCGTGGACTTCGGAGCACGGATCTGCCTGGATGCAGGCAGGATGCCGGACCTGGTAGTCGGAGACCTCGACTCGCTCGACCAGGTCACGCTCGAGCATCTTGATGCGTCCGGGGTTCCCATCGAAAGACATCCGACGGAAAAAGATCTCACCGATCTCGATCTTGCGTTGCGCGCGCTTCGTGAGCGCGGGCATGAGGAGGCGGTGTTGTTGAACGCGTTCGGGGGGAGATTGGATCACACCCTGGCCGTGGTGGCTTCGCTGTCTGCGAGCGCAGACCTGTTCGTCTGGATCGACGAGGAGGAGGTGCAGGGGTGGCTACTGTCGGCAAGCAGGCATCCTCGTCTTCGCCTTGCGGGGCAGGGCGCGACCGTCTCCATCTTCGCTCTTGGTGGCCCTGCCGTCCTCACGACGCAAGGTCTCGAGTACGGCCTCTCGCACGAAAGTCTGGACGCCTTCTCTTCCCGAGGGGTCAGCAACCGGATCGTGAAGCAGGAAGCGGAGGTAGAGGTCCACTCAGGCAAGGTGCTCGTCCTGTCTCCGGCACATGACGGTCATCCGCCCGCACGACGCCTGCCGACCTGATAGGGCTGTATAATACCCATACTGTCCTCGAAGAACGGGTTCTCGTGTGTCGCAGGTGACCATATTCATCGCTGGAGGGATCTGCCTGACTCTCTGGGCAGCGACCTATACCAC
>CAYWAF010000011.1:1398-23648 GCA_964456355.1 uncultured Eubacteriales bacterium
CCGACAGCCGTCGTCCGAGCTCTCCTGCGCAACGCCACTTCCGCCGGACGTCCTGTCGCGGCTCATCTCTGGCTCCAGGACCCCTCTTCGGCCACTTTCAGGCTGATAGCCACAGCAGGGGACCAGCGTCCGTCAGCAAGACCTGTCCCCGTGCAAGACACCGTTCTCGGTGAGGCGTTCACGAGCGGTGCAGCCGTGCTCTCACCTTTGAAGAAACTGGTGACGGGGGAGGGCACCTCCACCATCTGGCGCTATGCGGTCCCCATCACCTCCGGTGATGTGACGGGGATAGCCGCCATAGACCTGGAAGGGGCGACGAAGCCTGATCCGGCACCCCTCAATGAGATATCCGCGGCCCTGCGGGTCTCTCTTGCAGGTGCTCTTGCGTTGCATGTCGCGAACGAACGCGAGCGTTCTGCGAAAGCCCTCATGGAGGCCCTCAGAGACCTTTCACGTCGTCTCGATCCGGACGACGTGATCCGGTCCGCTCTCGATACCGCCATGCGGCTCTCCGATGCCACCACCGGCAGCGTGATGCTCTTCGACGAGGACGGAGCGACTCTCTCGATAGCGTGTGCGGTGGGTCTGCCTGACGACGTCCTGCAGAACACCCGCCTCGCGATCGGGGAGGGGATCGCCGGCTGGGTCGCGGCCTCCGGCAAGCCACTGCTGGTCGAAGACCTGCCGGGGCACTCCGGTCGCAGCGACAGGCACGGCGTACGCTCCGCTGTCTCCGTGCCCATAGCGGACCAGGACGGCCTTCTCGGCGTCATGAACGTGGGGAGCCGCACTTTCCCCGCACGTTTCACCACAGAGCATCTGGACACCCTTGAACTCCTCGGTCGCCAGACTGCCGTCGCTCTCCGCAACGCACAGGCAGCCAGGTCCGCTCAAGAACTGTATCTCGATTCGGTAAAGGCCTTGGCGTTAGCCATGGAGACGAAGGACCCCTATGCCCAGGGAGGCACCGAGCGCGTCCTGGAGATATCGACTGCTCTGGGAGAGGCGATGGGGCTGGACGAGAAGGCCCTTCAGGCCTTGCAGGTGGCGGCGATGCTCCACGACGTCGGCATGGCCGGTCTCGCATCCAACACGGCGGCCAATCCCAGGCCTCTGTCGACCGTCGAGCGTGGACTGATAAAGATGCATCCGACTGTGGCTGCAGAGATACTGGAGCAGGCTCCGGCCCTGAAAGAAGCCGTTCCCATCGTCTATCACCACCACGAACGCTATGACGGCAATGGATATGTGGAAGGTCTTTCGGGAGAGGCCATCCCCTTGGGAGCGAGGATACTCGCTGTGGCCGATGCCTACGTGGCCATGACCTCCGACCGTCCGTACAGGTCTGCGAAGTCCCATGCGGAGGCGGTGGAAGAACTGCACGAGAAGGCCGGCAGCCAGTTCGATCCCAGGGTGGTCCAAGCGTTCATCGACCTGCAGGGTGCAGGCTCGGACGTGGTTCGTGAGCGGAAGACGTGACGGAAAGCGTGAGACTCAGGCCCGCTTGACGGCACCTGACTTGAGGCAACGCGTGCACACGTTGATCTTCTTCGGCGAGCCGTCGATGATCACCCTGACCTTCTGGATGTTCGGTCGGAACATCCTGTTGGTCACGCGGTGTGAGTGACTCACGTTACGTCCCGCGACCGGCTTCTTGCCGCAGACGGCACAGACTTTGGACATCTTCATACTCCTTCTTGACCCTACGTGACCGACACGCAGGGGGATCGGCGCAAAGCGCGACGATACTACCACGCGTGAATCATGCTGCGCAACCTTTCCCCAGCGTAGCCCTGTCACTGTTCGGTTCCGCTATACTGAGCGTGCTCCGGACTTCTCGATCGGCTCGTCAGATAGGTCGGAGTGACCGGACCTGCCGGGAGGGCTGAGATGAACGAGGACATCCGCGGTCAGATCAATATCGCTAACGATGTGTTGGCCGATCTTGCCGGCTTCGCCGCTCTGGAGGTATACGGTGTCGTCGGGATGGCACACCCGTCGGTCAAAGACGGCGTTGCGCAGATCCTTTCCAGGGACAAACTGCGCAAAGGTGTGATCGTCACCACCGAAGACGACGGTGTGCGCGTCGACCTCTATGTGGTCATCGAGCACGGCACCAACATCTCGGAGGTCTCACACAACTTGGCCAACCGAGTCCGTCACGTCTTGGAGACGATGGGCGACGTGAAGGTCGAGTCTGTGAACGTGAACGTCCAAGGAATCAAAGTACGCTCCTGACAGAGGGATCCGTATGCCTGCCGAGGCCACTTTCATCTCACTGGTACAGACGGCTGCACAAGCCCTGAAGAACAAGGCCGACGAGATCAACAGGCTGAACGTCTTCCCTGTGCCTGACGGCGATACGGGCACGAACATGTCGCTCACCATGGACGCCGTCATCGCGGAACTTTCTGCTCTCGACCCGCAGGCATCCGTCCAAGACATCTGCCATGCCATCACCCAAGGAAGCCTCATGGGGGCCCGTGGCAACTCCGGCGTCATACTCAGTCAGATGATCCGCGGGGTCTGCGACGTGGTCGCGCAGGCCGACTCCTTCGACACGGACCTTCTCGTCAAGGCCCTCGCGAACTCCAAGACCGTGGCCTTCCAGGCGGTCCGTAAGCCTGTCGAGGGGACCATGCTCACCGTGCTCAAGGACTGCTCTGAAGCAGCGTCGAAGGCAGCGAAAGAGGAGATGCCGCTCGACCAGATGCTCGAGCATGTCGTCAGAGTCGCCTTCGACTCCGTCAGACGCACCCCGGACCTCCTTCCGGTCCTCAAGGAGAACGACGTGGTGGACGCCGGCGCATACGGCCTGGCCGTCCTGCTCGAAGGTCTGCTCGCGGCATACAAGGGTGAAGGCGTCACGGGGCTGGAGGCCCTCCCGCTCGGCACCCCTGACATCGACATGACCGTAGGTGACCATGACGATTGGGACGATCAGGAATACCTCTACTGCACCGAGTTCCTTCTGTTCGGCGAGGACCTCGACATCGACTCCATCAAGGAGTTCGTCGTCTCGCAAGGAGGTTCTGAGCTGGTCGTCGGCTCTTCGGACACCCTCAAGATACACGTGCACACGAACGAACCGGGGATGGTCCTCACCTACATGACCGAGATAGGCGAGGTGGGTGAGGTCCACATACACAACATGCGCAAGCAGACCGCCGAGCGTCGTGCCTCCATCCAGAAGGATGCAGCCGCCCCGCAAGAGCCTGCGAAGCCATATGGGTTCGTCGCCGTCGCCTCCGGTGAAGGGCTCACGCAGATCCTGGAAAGCCTGGGGGTCGATGTGGTGGTCAGCGGCGGTCAGACGATGAACCCGTCGACGGCCCAACTCGCAGAAGCCGCACGCTCGGTCAACGCCGAGAACGTCGTCTTCCTGCCGAACAACAAGAACATCATCATGGCGGCTCAGCAAGCGGCAGAACTCCTTGGCGAGCACGCGTACGTGGTCCCCACGACAGCGGTCCCGGAGGCCTTCGCCGCTCTTCTGGCCTTCGACGAAGAGATGGACCCAGATGCCAACGTGGCGGAGATGACCGATGCTGCTGCCTCCGTGCGCACCGGTGAGGTCACCACGGCGATCAAGGACTCCCAAGCCGATATCGGATCCATCCGGAAGGGTCAAGTGATCGGGATAGCCGACCACGAGATAGTGGTCGCCGGTGACGATGTTCAGAGCGTGACCTTGCAGTTGGCCGATACTCTGGTGGACCATGCGAGCATCCTCACTGTCTTGGCAGGGAAAGATCTGGACGACGAGGCTTTCGACTCGCTTCTCGATTCGTTGAGTGAGAGCCATCCCGATCTGGAGATAGATGCGCACAGGGGTGACCAACCGCTCTACCCGGTCATCCTGGCCGCAGAGTGACTGGATTCTGGAGGACTCATGAGCAAAGTGGCGATAGTGACCGACAGCACTTGTGATCTCGGCCCGGAGTGGCTGAAGGAACACGATGTCCGCATGGTCCCGTTGAAGGTCATGTTCGGGGAGGATTCCTTCTTGGACTGGATAGAGCTCGCTCCCTGCGAGTTCTATCAACGGTTGTCCAAGTCTGCTTTTTTGCCCAAGACCTCACAACCTTCTCCGGCCGATTTCACTGCCACGTACACTTCTTTGGCCGAGGAGGGCTATACCGACATCGTCTCCATACACCTAGCTCGGCTCTCTCAAGTACCGTGGAGTCGGCCAACTTGGCAGCCGTCGACTCACCCATACCCGTCAGAGTGGTCGACACGTTGAAAGTGACCACGGGAACAGGGTTGGCGGTCGATGCCGCCGTTTTGGCCAGGGACGCCGGCGGCGACGCGGACGCGGTGGAAGCTGCAACGCTCCGTGCCGCCCGGGAAGGCAGCGTCTTCTTCATCCTGGACACCCTGGAGTATCTGGTGAAGGGCGGTCGTTCCGGGAAGGCCACCGGGCTTGCCGCGAGTATGCTCAACATCAAGCTCATATTGACCGTCAACGAGAGAGGGATCATCGAGCCGTTCAAGAAGGTCAAGGGGTTCAACAAAGCCGTCACCGAACTGGCTGCTCATGTGGCCGCCGATTCTTCGAAGGCGAAGATCCGCCTCAGCATCTTCCATACCTGCAACGAAGAGCTTGCCGACCGCTTGAAGACTGCGCTGGATGCCGCAGGCGCCTACTACGAACTGCAGGGCATACATCTCGTGGGTTCGGTCATAGGTACCTATGCCGGACCGAACTCCTTGGGTTGCGCATATTATCCGAAAGCGTAGGCCGTCCGTGTCGCCTAGAACCCTTCATCCGGGCGACATCCGCTCAGCATGGGCCGACCCGGTGACCTCTGTACGCTTGGTCGACGACACCAGGGCGGAGGCGTTGGGCAACCTCGGGATCACCACGGTAGGAGACCTGATCCGCCACTATCCTTTCCGCTATCTTGATCTGAGGAAGACCCCCTCTCTTGCCGAGGTCAAGATAGGGGAGGAGGTCACGGTCATCGGGCGCGTGCATGAGATCCGCATCAAGCGCCCGCGTCCCCGCTTGCAGATAACCGAGGTCGCTATCGTGGATGGCACCGGAGTGCTGATAGGCGTCTGGTTCAACCAGCCCTATGTGGCCAAGCGTTTCGTGGAAGGCGAGCACGTCGCCTTCGCCGGCAAGGTCGAATACGAGTACCACCACAAGAGGATAAAGCAGCCCTACGTCGAGAAGTTGGGGGCCGCGGACGCTCCCTCTCATCTGGGAAGGATTCTGCCTGTCCATAAAGCGACCGAGGGGCTGTCCACCAATTGGATAAGACGTCTCGTCCTGTGCGCGCTCGATCAGTATGGAAGGGTCCCGGACCCCCTGCCTGCTCCTCTCCGCATAGAGCGAGGGCTCATGTCCCGGCATCTCGCCCTGCGCCTCATACACTTCCCCGAGGACGTCTCCGACATCGAGCAAGCGCGTAGACGTCTGGTCTACGAGGAGTTCTTCTTCCTCCAGGCGGCACTCGCCTTGAAGCGTCACGCTCTCACCACGGCCACTCCGGGAGTCGCCCACGTCGTCGACGGGAAACGTCTGCGCGCCTTCCGCAACGCCGTTCCCTTCGAGCTCACCGATGACCAGCAGCGTGCTGTCGACGAGGTCTTGGACGACATGTCCCGACCTGTTCCGATGAGTCGCTTGCTCCTGGGAGATGTGGGCACGGGCAAGACGATTGTCGCTGCGCACGCCATATGCGCAGCAGCGGACTCCGGCGGGCAGGCGGCCATGATGGCGCCTACGGAGGTGCTGGCCAGACAGTACTCCGATGCCATCGGTCCGTATCTCGATGAGGCCGGGGTCCACTGGGAGCTTCTCACAGGGTCTTCGGCCCCTGACGAGCGTGAGCGCATCTTCGCCGGGATGCGTGATGGGTCGATAGATGCTCTTGTGGGCACGCATGCCCTGATCGATTCCGGAGTCTCATACAAGAACCTGACCTTGGCCATCGTGGACGAACAACACCGCTTCGGGGTCAAGCAACGCATCGCGTTGCGGAAGAAGGGAGGCGCAGCAGACCTTCTGGTGATGACCGCCACTCCCATCCCACGCTCGTTGGCGATGACCGCCTACGGGGACCTGGCGGTCTCCACCCTCAAGAAGCGTCCTCCTCATGCTGAACGAGCGCCTACCGTGACCCGACTGGTGGACAAGAGACATCGGGAGGAGGCTTATGAAGCCGTCAGGAGAGCGGTGAGCGAGGGACGCCAAGCATACGTCGTGTGTCCTCTCGTCGAAGAGTCGGAGGCTGCAGAAGCGAAAGCCGCGGTCAAAGAAGCGGAGCGGCTGGCGAAAAAGGAGTTCTCCGGCATGAGTGTCGGCCTGTTGCACGGGAAGATGCCTCCGGCCGACAAGCACGCAGTCATGGAGGCTTTCGCCCGAGGTGAGATCGATGTCCTAGTGACCACCACTGTCGTCGAAGTCGGAGTGGATGTCCCGAATGCGACGACGATGATCGTCGAAGGGGCGGAGCGCTTCGGCCTGGCTCAACTCCACCAGCTCCGCGGCCGTGTAGGAAGGGGAGAGCATCCCGGTCTCGTCTATCTGTTCGCCGACCCGAAAACCGAAGAAGGGAAAGCCAGGATGCAGGCGATCCTCTCGACTGACGATGGCTTCGAACTAGCCGAGTTGGATCTGCGCCTCCGTGGTCCGGGGCAACTCCTGGGAGACCGTCAGCACGGCCTTCCCGACCTGCGGATCGCCTCGCTCGCCGAGGATGGCGAGATCCTGGCTGTCGCACGTCAGGACGCCAAAGCACTCATCGAGGGCGACCCGGACCTCCAAGACCCCCTTCACGGGCTCCTGCGCCAAGAGATCGAGGAGTCTTCTTCCGAGTTCACGAAGTGGGTGAGCAGCGGATGAGGATAATCGCAGGTCGCTTCGGAGGCAGACGCATCGCCGCCCCCAAAGGCCTCCGCACAAGACCCACCACGGACCGGGTGCGCGAGGCGCTCTTCTCCGCACTCCAGTCGCGCGATGCCATACGTGACGCTTCCGTTCTCGACGCATATGCGGGCACCGGGGCACTTGGCCTGGAGGCCCTCTCGCGTGGAGCGCGACACGTCACCTTCGTCGAGCAAGATCCTACTGCCTTCGAGCACCTACGTCGCAACGTCGCCGAACTCGGAGTCGAGGGACAGACCACCCTTCTGAAGGGAGACGTCCTGCGCATCCTGCGAAGCGGCCGTCTCCTGCCGGGCCATCCTTTCTCGTTGCTCTTCTTGGACCCGCCCTATAGGATGGTTCCGGACCATCCGCTCGAACTGTTGGAAGACGTGCTTGCCGCCGAGGGACGTTTGGAGGACGGGGCCGTCGTGGTCTGGGAGTATTCCTCGAAAGACGACCGTTCGCCTGCATGGCCGGAGATGTTCGCAGGAGAAGAGCCCAGGCGATATGGTGACACCTCCGTCGCCTTCGCCGTGTATCGCTCGGAGGAGTCTCGATGAAGCGCGGTATCTGCCCGGGGACGTTCGATCCGGTGACCTCAGGCCATCTGGACATCATCGAACGTGCCTCCGCGATAGTGGACGAACTCATCGTGGGAGTGGCGTTGAGCCCCGACAAAGGTGGAGGGCCGCTCTTCACCATCGACGAGAGGGTCGATTTCATAACCAGGGCCACTGAGCACATGACTAACGTCACCGTGCGACCTTTTGATACCCTGTTGGTGAACTTCGCGCGCGAAGTCGACGCCACCGTCATAATCAAAGGGTTGAGGGCGGTGACCGATTTCGAGCGCGAGTTCCAGATGGCTCAATTGAACTTCCGTCTCGACTCCGCCATCGAGACTATGTTCATAATGGCCATCCCGGAGTATATGTATTTGAGTTCTTCGGCAGTCAAAGAGATAGCGGGACACGGCGGGTCGGTCCAGGGACTGGTGCCGGACTTCGTCGCAGAGGCCCTGCAGAGTCACCGGAGGAAGTCGCGCTAAAGGAGGGCGTTCATGGACATCATGGCCTTGATCGACAGGATCGAGGAGTTGGTGGAGACCGGTCGCAGTCTGCCCTTCACCAGCAGCAGGTTGGTCGATCCTGAGAAGGTCTACGAGATCATCGACGAGATCCGAGCCACCTTCCCCGACGAGCTCAAGCAGGCCAGGTGGATCGTCAAAGAGCGCCAGGAGATGCTCGAAGAGGCAGAAAAAGAAGCCAACCGCATCCTCGAAGAGGCCCGCGAGCGCGCCCAAGCGATAGCCAGTGAGCAAGAGGTGGTCAAACTGGCAGAACAGCAGGCGGCTGCCATCCTCGATGACGCTCGCGCCAAGGAGCGCGAGATACGTCTGGGCGCCGAAGACTACGCGGATGAGATGCTGGCCAACCTCGAAGTGAACCTGGGCAAGTTGCTCACAGCCGTCCAGCGCGGCCGCGACCGCCTCCAGGGCAAGGTATCCCAACGTCAGTAGGGACCGATGAGACCCATCCTGACAGACGTCTCTCAAGCGCTCGAAGAGCCGGGGGGAACGATAGAGGTATGCCGTGACATCGATCTGGACCCTTTGTCCGAGTACGGTGTCGAGTTCGTTCCCGTCACTCCGGCACATCTCGAACTCTCAGTGATGAACTCCGGAGAAGGTCTCGTGCTCCACGGTTCCGTCACCGTCTCACTCCGCACCGAATGCTCGAAATGTGCGGAGCCTTTCGACCTTCTGCTGGAAGCGGACCTGGACTCCCTGTATCTGACTGACGAGCAAGCTGAAGACCTACCCGACGACCTGGACCACGAGCATATGGCAGGGGAGACCATCGACCTCGCGCCCGCTGTGCTCTCTTCGGTGCGTCTCGCACTCCCATACGCGCCTCTTCATGCCGAGGATTGCGCAGGACTCTGCCCTCACTGCGGATGCAACCTCAACGTCTCCTCGTGCGAATGCGCTTCCGAGGTCGATGCGACGCATCCCTTCGCGGCGCTGGCCGACCTCGACCTGGAAGACGGATGATCGAGTCTTTCGCCGCCTTCTTAGACCTCCCTGTGCTAGAATGTCCGCCCGTGTGACCGCAAGGTCTGCACCGTTGCCATGCGAAACATGCACGCGCCCTGGATGGGCGAGTGAGAGGAGTCACGAAAGATGCCCGTTCCCAAGCAACATAAGACACGAGCCAAGCGGGATTCGCGCCGCTCTCAGCAGAAACTGCGGGGTATCGCGACCGTGGAGTGCCCCCAGTGCCATGCACCGAAACTCCCACATCGCATCTGCCCGTCCTGCGGGTATTACGATGGCAAAGAGGTCATAGACACCGAATGATCCTCGCGCAGCCCGGGTCCGATCGGGACTGAGGTGACATGGGTCGAGAAGACTCCCCAGTGATAAGTGTGGACGTCATGGGTGGCGACCATGCGCCCGATGTCGTGGTCGAAGGCATCGAACGTTCACTCTTCGCAGACAAGGACGTCCACATCCTTGCTGTAGGGGAGGGCTCGCTTGTCGACAGACTCGCGAAGACACACGACCGGGTGGAATCCGTACCGACCACCGAGGTCATCGAGATGGACGAACACCCGGCCGCTGCCGTCCGTGCTAAGAAGGACTCCTCGATCGTAGTAGGATGCCGCTTGGTCCGCGAAGGCAGGGCCGACGGGTTCTTCTCGGCCGGCTCCACGGGAGCATGCATGGCCGCGGCCACCCTCAACATAGGTCGGATAAAAGGGGTCGCCAGACCAGCCATCGCCGGCGTGATGCCCACTCCGGGCTCTCCCACGGTCTTCCTGGACATAGGCGCCAACGCCGACTGCAAGCCCGAGCATCTCCTCCAGTTCGCTCATATGGGAGCCGCCTATGCACGCATAGTGCTCGGTGTCTCTTCTCCGCGCATCGCGCTGCTGAACATCGGCGCCGAGGAGACCAAGGGCTCGATGCTGACCCAGGAAGCGTATGCGCTCATGCAAGAGCAGGTCCCCGGCTTCATCGGAAACATCGAGGGACACGACCTGCCCGAAGGGGCCGCAGACGTGGTCGTCACCGACGGGTTCACGGGCAACGTGGCCCTCAAGCTCATCGAAGGCCTCTCCACTACTCTCATCTCACAGGTCCAAGACGTGCTGGTCTCCTCCATGTTGACACGAGTGTGCGCTCTTCCGATGCGCTCTGGCCTGCGTGCGATGAAAGCGCGACTCGATCCGGAGGTCTACGGTGGAGCCCCTCTTCTCGGTATAGACGGAGTCTGCATCATCGGTCACGGGAGTTCATCGGCCACCGCCGTGAGCAACGGTATACAAGTCGCCGCCGATGCCGTGCGCAAGGGCCTCATAACCGCTACACGAGAAGCTCTGCAGGCCTGATGGCGACCGCAAGCCCGCAGTTCACCTTTCCCTGACACGATGCAGGCCCACCCGACGCTTCACGCAGGGCTTGGCCATGTGTACACTACTCGGACACCTCATGGAGCAGGAGAGAGCACCTCGATGACCCGTTTCGCCCAGATCACAGGAGTCGGTTCGTACTTGCCGGACCGCGTCCTGACCAACAAGGACCTCGAGAGGATGGTCGACACGTCGGACGAGTGGATCCGCACGCGCACCGGCATAGTGGAGCGCCGCGTGACCGAGGAGGGCGAAGCGACGTCACACCTGGCGACCAGGGCAGGCGCTGCTGCCATCGCCGATGCCGGGATCTCACCGGCAGACATCGACGTCCTGATCGTCGGCACCTCCAGCCCTGACATGGTCTTCCCTTCGACTGCCTGCCTGACTCAGGAAGCCTTGGGGCTGTCCTGCTCCGCGCATGACGTCCAGGCCGCATGCACCGGGTTCGTCTATGCGCTCAGGTCGGCTACCGCACTCATAGAGTCCGGCAGAGCGGACACCGCACTCGTGATAGGAGCCGATGCCCTGACCCGGCACGTCGATTTCGAGGACAGGTCCACATGCGTCCTTTTCGGGGACGGCGCCGGTGCTGTTGTCTTGACACCGTCTCACTCGCCAGGCGTGCGCTCCATCGTGCTCGATTCTGACGGTGCCGGAGCTGACATGCTCTACATCCCTGCTGGTGGTTCTGCCAGGCCAGCCACCGAGGAGCGCCTCCGTGCACGCGAGCAGTTCGTCAAGATGAGCGGGAACGAGGTGTTCCGCTTCGCTATCCGAGCAGTCCCGAAAGCCACCGAGGCGGCCTTGGAGGCCTCCGACATGGAAGTGAGCGACCTGACCTGGCTCGTGCCTCATCAAGCCAACCAGCGCATCATAGACACCATCGCAGACCGCCTTGGTTTGGATCACGCAAAGGTCTTCTCCAACATCGAGAAGACCGGGAACACCTCTGCTGCTTCCATACCCCTGGCACTAGACGACCTGTATACTAGCGGGCGACTCTCTAGGGGAGACATCATCGCTATGGTCGGTTTCGGTGCTGGTCTTACGTGGGGTGCGGCCATCGTCGAATGGTCTAAAGCGACACCTGCCAAGGAGGATTAGATGGCCATCACAACGCGTCTCACGCGTCTGCTAGGCATAGAGCATCCCATCATCCAGGGCGGCATGGCATGGACTGCCACAGCCGAACTCGTCGCAGCGGTCAGCAACGCCGGTGGCCTGGGTGTCATCGGCGCAGGTCATATGCCCACCGACATGCTGAGAGAACAGGTCCGACAGACCAAGGCAGCCACCGACCGGCCCTTCGGTGTCAACCTGATGCTCCTCACCCCTCACATAGACGAACTGGTCCAAGTCGTTTTGGACGAACACGTCCCTGTGGTCACCACAGGGGCCGGCAACCCGACCCCGTACATGCCTGCTCTCAGAGAGGCCGGCATACGGGTCATCCCTATAGCGCCCTCCACGGCCCTGGCCAAGCGGCTGGAACGCAACGGTGCCGACGCGATCATCGGTGAGGGCATGGAAGCCGGTGGGCACATCGGTGACCTGACCACTATGGTGCTCACGCCCCAACTGTCGGATGCCGTCGGCGTCCCTGTCATCGCGGCAGGCGGCATAGCCGATGGCAGAGGCATGGCCGCCGTCTTCGCGCTGGGCGCTGAAGGCGTGCAGATAGGCACGCGCTTCATGTGCGCGACCGAGTGCACCATCCACGAAGCAGTGAAGAGACGCATCCTGAAAGCGAAGGACCGCGACACGGTGGTCACGGGATATTCGACCGGACATCCGGTAAGGGTGCTCAAGAACAAACTCGCGCGGATGATCATCGAGCTGGACCGTGAGAACAAGCCCGAAGAGCTCGAGGAGCTCGGAACGGGGAAACTCGCTTTGGCCATGCGCGAGGGAGATCTGGAGATGGGCTCCCTCATGGCCGGTCAATGTGCCTCGATGGTCGATGAGATACTTCCGGCTGAGCAGATAGTCCACGAGATCCTGACCGAGGCCGAAGAGGTCATGCGGCATCTCGGCGAGATGGCAGGGTAGGGAAGCGTCAGATGTCTGAGGTCCGCACCGCTTTCCTGTTCCCCGGGCAAGGCTCACAGCACAAGAAGATGCTCGAGATGGCTCCGTACAACGATGCGCTCGAGCGCCTCGTGGATGCAGCGGAAGCGCTCTCAGGCCTGGAGCTACGAGAGATGCTCCACTTGGCCGAGGACGAGGAGTTGGCCGATACCCGAGTGGCTCAGCCGCTCCTCTATCTCGTCGATTGGGCGTGGGGCGTCGCACTGTTGGAAGCCGGCATCGAGCCCGTGGCGCTGGCAGGTCACAGCCTAGGGGAGTTCGCGGCGCTGGCCATCGCGGGCGTGGTCTCCGCGGAGGCCGGCTTGGAGCTGGTCGTCGAACGCTCCAAACTCATGGCTACGACAGCAGCCGGCACTCCGGGTGCGATGGCCGCAGTGCTCGGGCTGACTCCCGATGAAGTGACCTCGGTCATGGAGGATATCGAGGATGTATGGCCCGCCAATCTCAACTCTCCTACGCAGGTCGTCATCACAGGCGCCGAGCCAGCGGTCACGGCTGCCATGGATGCCCTGCTCGAGGCCGGCGCTCGCCGTGTCGTTCCTTTGAAGGTCTCCGGGCCGTTCCACTCACCGCTCATGGAGCCTGCTCGTGAGGCTTTCGAGGCGATACTCGGCTCCACCCAGTTCCGGGATGCCACCATCCCCGTGCTACAGAACACCGAACCGTTCCCCGCGACGGATGCAGAGACCATACGTCAGCGGCTCACAGGTCAGATAACCGCTCCTGTGCGTTGGACGGAGACGATGCAGAACCTCTTGTCGGAAGGTCCGCTCGTTGCGATAGAGGCCGGTCCCGGCACGGTACTCAAGGGACTTTGTCGGGGATATGAATCACTGTCAGCGATATCGGTGGAAGCCGTGGAGATGGACGACTTGGTCCGGGAGGTGTCGTGATGCGTGCTCTCGATGGCAAGGTGGCCCTGGTCACCGGTGCGTCGCGTGGGATCGGTGCTGCGATCGCCGTCCGTCTCGCAGCCGAAGGCGCCGCCGTGGCGGTCAACTATGCCGGTAACCTCGATGCGGCCGAAGGCGTCGTAGGAACCATCCGTGACGCGGGCGGGACGGCGCTCTCCATGCAGGCGGACGTCAGTGACACTTCCCAGTGCACCGATCTCGTGAACAGATGCATCACCGAGTTGGGCGGCTTGGACGTGATAGTGAACAACGCCGGGATAACGCGCGACGGCCTCGTCGTGCGCATGAGCGACGAGGACTGGGACGCCGTGCTCGACACGGACCTCAGAAGCGCTTTCGCGACAGTGCGCGCAGCGACGCGTCACCTGATGAAGCAGCGCTCGGGAAGCATCGTCAACGTCGCTTCGGTGATAGGGTTGGTCGGCAACGCGGGACAAGCCAACTACGCGGCTGCTAAAGCAGGGTTGATCGGACTGACCAAGTCGCTCGCCAAAGAGCTGGCTCCACGCAACATCCGCGTGAACGCAGTCGCACCCGGTTTCATCGAGACCGACATGACCTCTACTCTCGGGGAAGACATGCGACAGACCGTGCTCGAGGAGATCGCACTCAAGCGCCTCGGAGCCCCCGAAGACGTCGCTTCCGTGGTCGCGTTCCTGGCCTCTGAAGAGTCTTCCTACATCACCGGTCAGGTGATAGCGGTCGACGGAGGAATGACGTTCGTCTAGAGTGACCCACGAACGAACTGTGACCGACGGCGGTCACGGGGAAAGGAGGTGTGTACATGGAGCAGGAAGAGATCTTCGCAAAGGTGAAAGACGTCATCGTCGATCAACTCAACATCGATGAGGGTGAAGTGACCGAGGATGCTGCGTTCATCGATGATCTCGGTGCCGACTCTTTGGACATCGTGGAGTTGGTGATGGCCCTCGAAGAACAGTTCGGCATCTCCATACCCGATGAGGACGCCGAGTCCATCAAGACCGTAGGCGATGCGGTCAAATACATACAGACCAACGCGTAAGTCCGCCGACCACGGACACCGGGTCTGTCAGCGACCCGGTGTCCGATGTGACATTGGAGGCATTCCGGGTGAAGATGCCCACACTCACCATAGGCACTCGCACGTCCCGGCTTCCCATCATCCAGGGAGGCATGGCGGTGCGGATATCCCTGTCCCCGTTGGCGGCCGCTGTGGCCGCGAACGGGGGAATCGGGATCATAGCCGGCTCGGGCCTGGAGCCGGAGGAGTTGGCCGAAGAGATCCGTGCGGTCCGAGAGGCGACCGATGGAGTGATAGGCGTCAACATCATGGTGGCCATCTCCATGTTCAAAGACCTCGCACACGCTGCCATCGAGGCCGGCACCGACCTGATAATCGCAGGAGCCGGCTTCTCCCGGGACGTCTTCGGCTGGTGCAAGGAAGCGGGCGTGGAGATAGTCCCCGTCGTGGGTTCGGCGCGCGTCGCCAAACTTTCGGAGAGGTTCGGTGCCAGCGCCGTGGTCGTGGAAGGCGTCGAGGCCGGAGGCCATCTCGGCACGGACCGCCCTCTCAAAGACCTTCTTCCGGAGATACTGGAGGCCGTGGACATCCCGGTGATCGGCGCCGGCGGCATCGTGACCGGCGCAGACATCAAAGAGATCCTGGACATGGGCGCTGCCGGAGTCCAGATGGGCTCTCGCTTTGCTGCCACGGTGGAGTCTTCTGCGCCCGATGAGTTCAAACAGTTCTACCTCGATGCCACAGAAGACGACATCATCCTCATAAAGAGTCCTGTGGGCCTCCCGGGACGAGCGATCCGCACCCCGCTCACCGAACGTCTGGAACGCGGCGACTACCCGCCCATCGAGAAATGCATCAACTGCCTCAAGAAGTGCGGGCGCGAATACTGCATCGTCGACAAACTCGTGCGAGCGCAGACCGGCGACACGGAGTCCGGTCTGTTCTTCGCCGGCACCTCGGCAGCACGCATCCACGACATCCTGACTGTGGAAGACCTCATGAAGCGGCTCGAAGAAGAGTGGGATGCTGCATCGAAGGAGGCGGTCGCATGACTCGCATCGCCATAACCGGCATCGGAACGGTGAGTCCTGTCGGTATAGGCACTGAGACCGCCTGGGAGGCGTTGAAGGCCGGGCAGAGCGGGATCGCCACTATAACGCAGTTCGACACCACGGACTTCCCTACGAAGTTCGCAGGTTATGTGGATGATTTCGACCCCTCCGGAGTCTTGGACCCCAAAGAGATCAGGCGCCTCTCGCGCTTCCAGCAGTTCGCTTTGGTGGCCGCCGACGAGGCGATGAGACAGTCCGGACTCGAGATCACCGAGGAGAACGCTCCCGATGTGGGCGTCATCGTGGGATCCGGTATCGGCGGCCTGCACGCTTTGGAGGAACAGCACACGGCGCTCATGGAGCGGGGCCCCAGACGTCTGTCGCCGTTCACGGTGCCGATGATGATCACCGACCTGGCTGCTGGTCTGATATCCATAAAATACGGTGCGCAGGGCATCAACTACTGCCCGGTCTCCGCATGCTCCACCTCGAACCATGCGATAGGGGAGGCGAGCGAGGTCATCCGCAGGGGCAGCGCCAAAGCCGTCATCGCCGGTGGCTTCGATGCCTGCGTCACCCCTCTCGGTGTGGCCGGCTTCTGTGCGGCCCGTGCCCTCTCCACGCGCAACGACGACCCTCAGGGAGCGTCGCGCCCCTTCGACAGCGCTCGCGACGGGTTCGTCATCGCAGAAGGAGGAGCCATCCTCATCCTGGAAGAGTGGGAGTTCGCTCTCGCTCGCGGCGCTGACATCCTGGCGGAGTTGCTGGGTTATGGCGCCACGGGGGACGCATATCACGTGACGGCGCCCGCTCCGGACGGCAGAGGCGCGATCCGCTCGATGCAGATCGCCCTCACCCAAGCCGCTCTCGACCCCGGGGACATCCATTACATCAATGCCCACGGCACTTCCACGGTCGCCGGTGACGTCGCCGAGACCCGTGCGATAAAAGCGGTGTTCGGCGCGGATGCTCCTCCGGTCTCCTCCACCAAGTCCATGACCGGTCATCTGCTCGGTGGTGCCGGAGCGATAGAGGCCTCTGCCTGTCTGATGGCGCTGCGCGACGGGATCCTTCCTCCGACGATCAACCTGACCGACCCCGATCCCGAATGCGACCTGGACTACGTCCCCAACGAAGCGCGCGAGGCGAAGGTCGAGAGGGCCATGAGCAACTCGTTCGGTTTCGGTGGCCACAACGCCACCCTCGTCTTCGGTAGACCCTGATGCTCGACGGATGTGACATGGACCTCGAGGAGCGCCTCGCCGCTGCCGAGGAGCTCTGCGACCACGAGTTCGCCGACAAGACGAACCTGAGGCGGGCACTCACCCACCCCTCCTGCACCGAACGCTCCCACTCGCGCCATGACTACGAACGGCTCGAGTTCCTGGGTGATGCGGTGCTCGGTCTCGTGGTGGTCGACGAGATATTCCGTCGCTACCCCGACATGCCCGAAGGCGCCATGACGAAACTCAAGATAGGAGTGGTGGCCGGCTCGACGCTTTCCGAAGTGGCCAAGAACCTCGGACTGGCCGACCTCATATTCCTCGGACCGAGCGAGACCGGTTCCGACAAGCGAGGGCTCACCTCGGCCCTCGAGAACACGCTAGAGGCCCTCATCGCCGCACTCTACCTCGATGCCGGCCTGCCTAAAGCGCGGGAGTTTGTCTTGAAGGTCCTCGGCGACAGGATCGATCCCGAGATCACCGCCATACCCGAACACCCCAAGTCCCTGCTCCAGGAACATCTGCAGGCGCGTGGAGACTCACCGCAGTACGTCATCCGCAAGACAGAAGGCCCCCCTCACGACAGGTCTTTCGAGGCCGCCGTCCTTCTCGGCGAGAAGACGCTCGGGGTAGGCACCGGTCACAGCAAGAAGGAAGCGGAGATGAACGCAGCCGCCGAAGCGTTGCGTTTCCTCGGAGTCGAGTGACCCGCCCCTCCGCTCATCCCTCCGGACCCCCTTGGAGGGGGTCCGCGCTGTGGTAGAATCCTCACGTCGCGCCGCATATCGGCGCAGCATGTATGCCTAAGTCATGCCTTTCCCGAGAGGGACCCGTTGTACCTGAAGTCACTCATACTCAAAGGGTTCAAATCCTTTGCCGACAAGACCGTCCTGCACCTGGAGCCAGGCGTCACCGCGATAGTCGGACCCAACGGTTCCGGCAAATCCAACGTCTCCGATGCCGTCTTGTGGGTGCTCGGCGAACAATCCGCGAAGGCCTTGCGAGGACAGGCGATGGAAGACGTCATCTTCGCCGGCTCTTCTGCGCGCAAGCCGGTCGGCGTGGCCGAGGTGGACCTCGTCTTGGACAACAGCGACGAGACCCTCCCGCTGGAGTTCACCGAGGTCACGGTGACCAGGCGGATGTATCGCAACGGGGAGAGCGAGTACCTCCTCAACCAGTCGCCTTGTCGCCTGATGGACATCCACGAGTTGCTGCACGACTCGGGCCTGGGCAAGAACGCACACTCCATCATCTCCCAGGGACAACTCGAGGACATCCTGAACTCGAAGCCCGAGGACCGTCGTCAACTCATCGAGGAGGCGGCCGGTGTCCTGAAGCACAAGAGACGCCGTGAGAGGGCATTGCGGAAACTATCCGGCATGGACGCGCACCTCGAGCGCGCAAAGGACGTCGCTCGCGAGATAGACCGCCAACTCCGTCCTCTGAAAAGACAGGCGGACAGAGCGCATGAGCATTCCGAGCTGACGGCACGCCTCCGTGACCTCGAGCTCGACTTGGCCGTCGACGACCTCAGGGCCCTCCAGGCCTCGTGGGACGAGATATCCAAGCGCGAGAAGGAGCACGAAGCCGAGATCGACCTGCTCCGCTATCGCTACGAGGAGAAAGAGCGCGAACTGGCCAAGTTCCAGACCCTCCTGGAGGAGAAAGGCCTTTTCGTAGGCGACCTCTCCGAGCAACGTCGCCGCCTGCAATCCGTCCTCGAACGCCTCAACAGCGGGCTGCTGCTTCTGGAGGAGAAGGGCAAGCATCTGGTCGAGCGTCTCTCCGAGTTGCGTCAGAAACTCCACCAGAGCGAGATGCGAGCCGCCACGCGCGAAGAGGAGTTGGCCCGCCTCGCTGACGAACGTGCAGACACCGATGCGCGGCTGAAGGCCCTCTATACGGCCCTCTCGGGTCTTCGCAAAGAGGCGGAGGCCATCAAGAAGGAGCGGATGGCCGCAGACGACGACCTTGCGAGCATAAGCGCTCAGATCCGCAAGACCCGCAAGGTGTTGGAGGACGCCCGGATGGACCTCTCGAAGCTCGATAGGTCCCTGGCACAGGCCCGCCTCGAGCTCGACCTGATATCCGACAGGGAGGAGTCACTGGTCAAGGAGCGCGCAGCCGTCTCCTCGGCCTTGGCCGCGAAACGGACTCGTCTGGAGAAGCTCGAGGCCTCCTTCTACAAGGCGAAGAAGGAGCACGCTTTTGCAGATTCCGAGGTGGACAAGCGCGTGCGCCTCCTGGAGACCCGTAAGCGCGAGTTGGCAGAGGCCCGTGAAGTGCTCATGGGCATCCGTGCCGAGATACGGGCACTAGAAGAGGTGGACAGGGCGTTCGCTGCAGCCTCGCCGGGACTGGCATGGGCGCTCGCGAAGGAACGCGACCTTCCGGGGATGATAGGGCAACTGACAGAGCACATGGAGGTCCAGGAAGGCTACGAGAAGCTGGTGGAGCGTGTCCTGGGCTCCGACATCTTCGGCGTGTTGGTGGAGGACGACTCTGCTGCCCTGCGGATAGCAGAAGCGTTCTCCAAGGAAGCCGAGGGGGACGTCACGCTCATCCCGGCCACACCGGTCACGACATCCGTCGAGCCGCCCGCCGGCTCCCGCTCCCTCGCCTCGTTCGTCGACTGCGACGACTCGGTGAGGCCGGCCATCGAGCGCCTCCTCGGTGACGTATGGCTCACCAAGGACCTCAAGACCGCTCTGAAGGCTGCAAAGAAGAACCCCGCATCACGTTTCGTGACGGAGGAAGGCGACCTTATCTGGCCCGGAGGGAAGATAACGGTCGGCGAGACCCTCACGGACTCCTCGAGCGTCCTTGCCCGCAAGCGTGAACTCAACGCACTCAGAGACGAGTCCGAGGCTGCATCCGCCAGGGTGGGCGAGCTGGAGGCTGCGGTCTCGGAAGTCGAGGAAGTGCTGGCGGCAGCCCAGCAGGACTCGCTGGACCTGGGCCAGCAGATTGCCGCCATGAGCGGCGAGCAGGACTCGCTGCGTGAAGAACTCGGTCGCATCGAACAGACGCTCACCGGTCTGGATACCGAGATGGAGAAACTCACTGCACGCAAGAGTGAGATCGAGGCACTCCTCAAGAAGGACGAACCTGCTCGCAAGAACATCACCGATCAGATAGAGAAGGCGGAGGCAGAGCTCGTCGAGCTCGATGAGAAGGCCGCAGTGGCACGCGAGATCCGTGACAACAGGTTCCGCGAGGAGGCTGCCGTCAACGAACGTCTCTCCCAGTGCCAGGTCGACATCGCCACGGTCTCTGAGCGCGAGGTCCATCTCAAGCGACAACTCACGGCCATAACCAACGAACTCGAAGAGCTTCGCCGGACCGTCGAGCAGGCGCGCGAGACCGAGAAGGCACTCGAACTCCTCCGTGAGCGCATCCAGCCCGTCCACGACCTCTACACCGCACTCCTGGAAAGGGCCGAGCATTGGGCGACCAAGCTCAAGGACCGCGCTCGCCTGGAGCAAGCGGACTCCCACTCCCTCCGGGAGACCATCCACGAGGCACAGGACGCCGTGAAGGCCGCTCAGGAGGAGATAGACGCCAAGACGGCCTCCATGAGCGACATCCGTGTGGAGAAGGGTCAGATCGAGATACAGGTCAACACAGCGGCTGCGCGCATAGTCGAAGAACTAGCCACCCCGCTGGAGACCGCGTTGCAGCGTCCGCCTCTCGAGGACCGCACCGCCGTCCAGGACGAGGTGCATCGCCTGCGCAAGCGAGTGGAGAACATCGGACCGGTGAACCCCATCGCCATGCAGGAGTTCGAGTCCCTCCAGCGTCGGCGTGACTTCCTCACCCAAAGCATCGAAGACCTCGTCGAGAGCCGCAAGATGCTCTCGAAGATCATCGCAGCGATAGACCGCAAGATAAAAGAGCGGTTCCTGGAGACCTTCGAAGAGGTCGACGCGCACTTCCAGGAGACGTTCGCCCTGCTTTTCCCGGGAGGTCACGCTTCGCTGTCGCTCACGGACCCGGACGACCCCGAGAACACCGGGGTGGAGGTCGTGGCACAGCCGGTCGGCAAGAAACTCTCGAAGATGTCGCTGATGTCCGGTGGCGAGAAATCGCTCACCGCGCTCGCACTGCTCTTCGCCGTCTACCGGACGCGTCCGTGCCCCTTCTACATCCTCGACGAGGTCGAGGCCGCACTCGACGACACGAACCTGCGCAGGTTCATCGCGTTCGTCGACAGCATGCGCTCCCACACCCAGTTCATCATCGTGACCCACCAGCGTCGCACCATGGAGATGGCCGACGTCCTGTACGGCGTCTCCATGCAAGCGGACGGCGTCAGCAAGGTGGTCAGTCAGAAGCTCGAGAAGGACTCCGACCCGGAGGCGCAGGATGACCGCGCCCTGGTATGAGCGCCTCTCCGAGGGTCTCTCGAAGAGCCGCACCCGACTCCAGGAGCAGATGAACGTCCTCCTCCGTCGAGGTCCGGACCTCGACGAGGAGTTCTGGGCGGACCTGGAAGACATCCTGATCGCCTCGGACATGGGAGCGACCGTGGTGGCAGAGGTCGTGGACGCACTCCGCGACTCTGCTACCCGTCAGGCGCTACCGGATGCAGCTGCTGTGCTCGACCGGCTCACTCAGATCCTCTCCGCCGAGTTCCCGCCTGCAGAGGAGGTCCTCGCACCGGTCCCGCTCACCGTCCTCGCAGTGGGGGTCAACGGGACTGGCAAGACCACGACCGTCGGCAAGATGGCGAAGTTCTTCTCGGAGAGCGGCCGAAGCGTGCTGCTGGGCTCGGGGGACACCTTCCGCGCTGCCGCAGCCGAGCAACTCGACATCTGGGCCGAACGCGCCGGTGTTCCCGTCGTGCGTGCAGAACGTGGCACCGATCCCGCATCGGTGGCCTTCGAGACGATACAGAAGGCGCGCGAGAGCGAAGCGGACTTGACCATCATCGACACGGCGGGTCGCCTGCATACGTCGCCGGACCTCATGCGTGAACTCCAGAAGATACAGCGCGTGGCGCGCAGTCAGAGCGCCGCTCCGGTGCGGACCCTGCTCGTCATGGATGCCACGACCGGGCAGAACGGACTCGCACAGGCCCGCGAGTTCGACTCCGCACTCGACCTCGACGGCATCGTCCTCACCAAGCTCGACGGTACGGCGAAGGGGGGAGTCGCTTTCGCTGTCGTCAAGGAACTCCGGATCCCTCTCGTGATGATAGGCGTGGGCGAGGGGATAGACGACCTCAGGCCCTTCGATGCCGAGCAGTTCACACGAGCCCTCTTCTCCGGGGAGTGAGTCCCCTGAACGCCATGGTGGAGTCCGAGACTCCTTCTGCCGACAGACGCACCGAGCGACTCCTGCTCTTCGTCATCCTTCCTTTGCTGGTGATCCTCGTTCTCGTCGTCGCCTTCATGTGGTTCTACTACGGGATCGGCCTGGTGGAAGGCGACTCCATGCTACCCACCCTCGTTGACGGTGACCGCTTCTTGCTCAAGAAGGGCTACACGGTGCCGGTCCGAGGAGACGTGATCGTCTTCCATCGCTCCACTGAAGAAGGTGACTTCGAAGTCGTCAAACGTGTGGTCGGTCTTCCAGGCGACGAGGTCGAGGTCGTGACCGGGAAGGCCATCGTCAACGGCCTTCCCGAGGCGGGCGGCTACGAGATATATACCAGCCCCGCAGACGTCT
>CAYWAF010000012.1:0-8364 GCA_964456355.1 uncultured Eubacteriales bacterium
CGCCCGGTATATGCCTCATCGCCCTCATCATCGGAGCCATGCCGGCCGGCATGGCATCCATCATCTGCGGGAATATGCGCACCATGAACTCCGCCATGTTCTCCGGCTGCATCAGGATGATGAACTTCTCGAAATAACTCCACATGTAACGCGAGTAGGAATCGCTGGTCGGTATGTCATAGCCGGCAGCCTCAGCGACCACACGGGAGAGGTCGTCGATCTTGAGGTCGAGGTCGTTCTTCTCCTGACTGTCGCGCAGCTGTACCTGACAGCAAGGACAGAGGGCGACGACCGTCCCGGCGCCCGCGTCCACCGCTTCGCTCAATCTCTCGTTGCCCAGAATGGGGGCCACGGGTATCTCTCCTACCAGCGTGAGCACGGAGCCGCAGCAAAGACCCTCCTCGCGATTGTGCTCCATCTCCACGAAGTCCACGCCGGGGATGGCCTTGAGAAGGTCGCGAGGCGGTTCGTATATCCCCTGCGCACGACCTATGTGACACGAGTCGTGGAAGGTGACCTTCTCTCCCTCGAAGGGATTCTTCTTGAGCTCTATCTTCCCTTCGGCCAACGCCTCGGAGACGAGTTCGGAGTAGTGCTTGACCTCGAACTCGTACTCCTCGCCGCGCTCGGCCGCCAGGTTGGCGTAGAACTCCTTCCACACAAGTCCGCACGCCGGGCATGAGGTGACTATGGTCTTAGCGCCACGCTTGCGGGCCTCTGCGACGTTGTGCTCGTAGATCTCCTCGAACAGGTCCCATTTCCCGGCCACCTTCATCGGAATGCCACAGCAGGCCTCGTCCTCGCCCATATAACCGACGTCGTAGCCGGAGTCCTGCAGAAGACGCAGAGAGGCCTCGGCTATGTCCTGCTCCACGAAGCTGGCCGTGCAGCCGGCGAAGTAGAGGATGGCCGACTTCTCCGGGATCTTCTCGGCGACGTCGTCCGGCACCCAGGCAGCGCGGTTCTCCGCCTTGCCTGCCCAGATGTCGAGTTCGTCGCGGAGCGATGCCGCCATCATCTCGAACGGCGGGAAGGTGCCCCGCTTCTCCTCGTTGATGAGACGACCGCGCATCGTCATCCAGTTGTGCTCGACAGGCAGCTGGAGCTGACAGCGTGTGTTGCAGACCTCACAGGTGGTGCAGACGAGGAAGGTGTCTATCTGCTGGCGGTCGAACTCCTCACGTCCCTCGATGACCTCTCTCAAGAAAGCGTACTTGCCGCGCGGGGAGTGCGACTCCCACCCTCTGCCCATGTACTGCTCGCACGTGGGCACGCAGTACCCGCAACGCGCGCAGGCATACGCCATGAACGCCACGTCCCCGGGAACACCGTTCTTGTCCTTGAAGGTGTCTTCCGTCCTCTCGGGCGGCTTGGCTGCATTCGCTATAGGCCTGATCAAAGGCTCGAACAGGGCCGCTCCGCCCATCACGAGGTCTATGACGCCCGAGCCGAGCACTTTGCCCGGGTTCATGATGCCCTTGGGGTCCACGGCGCTCTTGTACGACTTCAGCGCTTCGACCTTCTTCTTGCCGAGCACCGACTCCGCCTCCCTGCGGAAGTAGGCGCCGGTGGAGTAGGCGGAACCGCCATGGGACTTGGCGATCTTTATGACGCTGAGGGAGAGCGCGAAGGCCAGGTTGAACGTGAACGCACGCTCGTCGTGAGGGATGAAGCCGAGCAACACCACCTCGTCACCTTTCGCGTGCATGCCCTCGAGGATGAACGGCTGCTTTATCTTCTCGCCTATATCCTCGAGGACTGCAGGCATCTCGGAGAGGGGTACCACCACCTCGGTCGGGACGAGAGAGGGGCCGATCCGCTTCAGGCGCATCGGCGAGAACCTTTGCTCCCACTCATGCTCGGCCGCGTCCTTGCCCAGGTCCGTGCCACCGTTCTTGCGGACGATCTCCTCCAGCGCCTCGTCGATGACGCTCCGCCTCGACTCCGGATAAGCGACCATCGCCACGTATTTCTCGGGGATGTCCGGCTCGAAATGCTCGTGCGTCATCTCATACGGATGCCCATGCCTGTGCGGAAGTTGTTTCTTGAGGCGGACCGACTCCGGGTTCAGGAACGTGATGGACCAGACCGGGAGGGCCTGCCCGGATATGGCCGAGAGTGCAGCGCCCAGGGAGCGAGCGTCATCGAAAGCCAGCGCGTGGACGACCTCGGGCTCATGTGGGCGGATCTTCACGGTGACCTCGGTGATGATGCCGGTGATGCCTTCGGCATCTGCGATCAACTCCAGCAGCTCATCACCTTCGAAGACCTTCACTTCACCGGTCGGAAGGACCACCCTGGCTGAGACCACGTTCTCCTTTATGGTGCCGTACTCGTATGACCCGAACCCCGCACCGCCCTGGGCGAGCCAGCCGGCCGCACCGGAGCTGGGAGCAGAGGAGGGGTAGAGACGCAGGTCCAGACCCTCTTTCTGGAGGTCGCGCTCTATCTCCTCCCAGATCGCAGCCGCCTGGACGGTGACCGTCATCGCGTCCTTGTCGATGGCGAGCACTTCGTCCATCCCCGACATATCAGCGACCACTGCTCCGGGGCGCGGCAGGACGCCTCCATACCCCGACGTAGCCCAGGAGCGGGGAACGACGTCGAAACCCTCCTGCTGAGCCAGGTGCATCAGAGCGACGACCTGGTCCTCGTCTTGTGGCCTGACCACCGCTCCCGCCACACCGGCAGCCGTGAACGGCTTGACCAGCTTAGGCATCGCACCGATGTCGAAGGAGTACATCTTCCTTTCGACGCGGTTCGTGCGCATCCGGTCACCGAAGATCTCCCGGAGCTTTTCCTCCACCCGTGCAGAAACGACAGCCATGACCGCCCTCATCCTCTCTGGTGGTGAAGCAATGACGTTTGTGAACAGTTTCTCATTGCGGACATCACGACAAGTAGCATACCTCTCGGGGTATCAAGTGCGGTAATCCGTCACGCATGCGTCCTCATCGGAGCGACTCCGCTCCCTGCCAATCAAGCGGTCCGACGATGGCATCCGGGTGTCGCCTGCGTGTTACCATTGCTTGACCTCCCATCAGTTTTCTACCCGAAGGAGCGATGTGCGAGCCATACTCTTCGATCTCGACGGGACGCTTCTCGATATAGACATCGTCTCGTTCATCGATACCTATTTCCAAGCGTTGTCGGGTCTGCTCGCCGAGATCTTCACGACAGAGCAGGTGGACAACGTCATCCTGGCCATCGGAGAGGCGACGGAATCCATGATGCTCCCCCACCCGGGACGCACGAACGAATCTGTCTTCTACGAACGTTTCGAGGAAACCACAGGGATGGACCTCAGGGAGCATGAGGCCGCTCTGAAGGATTTCTACGAAGAACGGTTCGGGCAGTTGGGGGCGGACCTCGGGCCCATGCCTGGTGCCATAGAGGCCGTCGCCGCCGCCCGCGAAGCCGGTCTTCTCGTGGCTGTGGCCACGAACCCCATCTTCCCCGCACGCGCCATCGAGCACCGTCTCGCCTGGGCCGGTCTCGATGCAAGCGACATGGACCTCGTCACATCCTTCGAGATGATGCAGGCATGCAAACCGCATCCGGACTACTTCCGGCAGACCGCCGAGCTCTTAGGCGTAGGGCCGATGGACTGTCTGATGGTGGGAGACGACCCTATCCTCGATATGACAGCGGCTGATGTGGGCATGGCGACGTATTTCGTCGGTGACGACACCGCAACCCGCTCCACGTATCAGGGAAGCCTGTCAGAGCTGCCTGCTCTACTGCAGAGGATCGAGGCGTGAGGACCGCTGCCCGGCAGCGCGGCCGGACGAGGTCCCTCTGAGTCATTCGGACTTGCGGCGGATGAGGGCGACCCAGGCGCCGTCCATGCGTTGGTCGTAGAAGTACTCCAGCTTCCCTCGCGTCTCTTTGCGAAGGTCTAGTTGATATCCGAGGCCTGCAGGCTCGTGGTCACATATGACGATGACGCTGTCGTCGGCGTCCATCTCCAGCAACTTGTCGATCACCGTGAACACGATGGGACGACGAAGTCCGGGCGTGAAGCCACGGACATCGATGACCAGACCACTCGGCGCACCGGATACCATACGTCCTCATTCCAACAGAAGAGAAAAAGTGAGGTCACCTGGTAGAGTCATTCTGCGCCCCACGCCGCCTTCCTGTCGAGAGAGGCGGTTTCGGTCCCGCATATACCCCATAGGCCATCGCGCAAGATCCGACTCCCCCTCCCGACATCCGAAGGCTGTCCCCACCTACCATTTAGAGAATGATTCCCATTTTCTCCAGAAAAGTGTGGTGAGAGTATGCATGCGGGGGTAAAATCCAGGTGGGACGGCACGTTTGCACAGTGTTTTCATCAAATGGAACACGCAACGGGTTCTCATGCGACGATGCTTCGTCGAGGGGGTCATGAAAAGGTGCTGGGCACCGGGACGACCCACGTGCGGGAGGGACACCGCACGGTAGATGGGATCGCCATGTCCAGAGGACAGAGGGGCGTTTGTCCGCCGTCGGCGGACGGCTGTCGCGTCGTATCCTCCTCCGCCTCCCCCCACTCCACCGCCATACCATCCACACGTCATCGCCCTCTTACCAGTTCTTACCAGTACGCAGGATACGTCCACGTCTTCTGATGTTCGAAAGGAGGATGCCACCGAAAGATGCCGGACATGAGGAGACTGTGCGACCTCTGACACTCCACCGAGGTCACGCCAGTCGAGGAACGTTCGCGGAAACGATCGAGGAGGTGTATGGCATGGCAGAAAAAGACCACGACGTCTTGTATTCGTTGCTCGCTTCAAGAGGCGTCAGTCGTCGCGACTTCCTGAAATTCTGCGGATCGATCGCGGCGATGATAGGCCTTTCCGAGGCCTACGCCCCGCAGATAGCTGCAGCCGTGGTCTCCAGCGGAAAACTCAAACCGGTCATATGGCTGAACGGGGGGTCTTGTTCAGGATGCACGGAATCGCTCGCTCAGAGCGACTATCCGGACGTGGCCACCATCGTCCTGGACATATTGTCGGTCAACTACTCGGAGACCCTCATGATGGCTCAGGGTGACGACGCCGAGAAGTCGATCACAGACACGATGAGGAACGGCGATTATCTGCTCGTCTACGAAGGCGCCGTCATGACCGGGCAGGATGGCAACACCCTGCGCATCGCAGGTCGCACCGGCGTGGAGGTCTTGGAAGAGGTCGCCGCCGAAGCAGAAGCCGTCATCGCAGTGGGTTCGTGTGCGGTCGACGGTGGCTGGGTGGCAGGACGTCCCAACAGCACCGGAGGAACCGGTGTCACCAAGTTCCTGGCTGATAAGGGCATAGACAAGCCGATCGTCAACCTTCCCGCTTGTCCGACCAACCCCGAATGGGTCGTGGCAGTAGTCGTTGATTATCTGGTCCTCGGCAAGTTGCCGGAGCTGGACGACTTCGGTCGCCCGGTGGCCATGTTCGGCCAGACGATCCATGACAACTGCCCGCGCCGCGGTCACTTCGAGAACGGCGAGTTCGTGACCGAGTTCGGGAGTCCGGAAGAGGCCAAGGGTTGGTGCCTCTACAAGATGGGTTGCAAAGGCCCACAGACCTTCACGAACTGTCCGATCGTACGCTGGAACAGGCGCGTGAGTTGGTGTGTGGAGTCCGGCTCCCCATGCATAGGATGCGGCACGGTGGACCCGATCTCCGGTGGAGACTCGAACTGGGTGGACATGAACACCCCGTTCCTCAACAGGTTCCGCGACCTTCCCTTCGGTGACTCCACGGTGCAACCGGCCACCATCGGCATGGTGGCAGGCGGAGCGGTGGCTGCGGGTCTGGCCATCCACGGTATCGCGGTGAAGGCCACCGGGAGGGGCAAGGACGATTCGACGAAGGGAGGCGATGAGTGATGGCTGAAAGAGTCGCAGTCGACCCGATGACCAGGATCGAAGGTCACCTGCGTGTCGAGGTAGAGGTGAAGGACGGCGTCGTCAGTGATGCATGGGTGTCCGGTGCGCTCCACCGCGGCATGGAGGCCGTCCTCAAGAACAGGCGTCCGCAGGATGCCTTCTACATCTCCCAGAGGATCTGTGGCGTCTGCCCCATCTCGCATGGTCATGCATCCACGCAGTCGGCGGAGAGCGTATATGGATTGACGATCCCCAACGGCGCAAGACTGGTCCGCAACCTCATAGAGGGCGCTCAGTTCCTGCACAGCCACATACTGTGGTTCTATACATTGGCCGCATTGGACTATGTCGATCCCTCCAAGGCGCTCGAGGCCAACATCGCAGACACATACGCACTCGCACAGGCAGCCGGCACGAGCACCGCTGATTTCGGCGCGATACAGAAGCGGTTGGCCGACTTCATAGAAGGTGGGCAGCTCTCCATCTTCAGCAACGGCTGGATGGGACATCCCGAGTACGCAGCGGAGATGCCGCCGGAGTTGCACCTGATCGGCGTGGCACACTATCTGGAGGCCCTCGAGGCCCAAGGGTACGCCACTCAGATCATCGGCATCATGGGAGGCAAGTTCCCTCACTTCATGACGTCTGTGAACGGCGGCACGGCGTTCGTGCCCACGTCCCAGAACCTCGACGACATCCTCTACCGCACGCTCAAGGTGGCAGATTTCGTCAAGAACGCCATGATCCCTGACACATTGGCGATAGCCTCCTACTACTTGCCGGCAACGACCTTCGGCGCAGGCGTGGGCAACTTCCTCGCTTGGGGCGTGTTCGAAGCCGAGAGCTTCGAGCGCTCGGACAGGTATCTGCCGTCCGGCATCATCAAGAACCTCGAGTTCAAGGTCGAAGACTCCATGCCGGAGAATGTGGCCGAGTACGTGGAGCACTCCTGGTACTCCTCCCCGAGCGGGCTCAACCCCTCGCAGGGTGAGACGACTCCGGGCTTCACGGACTACAACACCGATGACAAGTACTCATGGGCCAAAGCGGCACGTTATGACGACACGCCGATGGAGGTCGGACCTCTCTCGCGCATGCTCATCGCCTACGTCCGCGGAGTGAAGCCGGTCAAAGACCTCATCGACAGCACTCTCGAGGCGCTCGGCGTACCGGGCAAGCCTGAGGTGCTCATCTCGCTCCTCGGTCGAGTGGCCGCACGCAACCTGGAGTGCGCATATGTGGCAGACCTCATGGTCGAATGGCTCAACGAGCTGATAGAAGCCGCCAAGGGCGGAGACCTGAGCCTGTTCAAGCCCCATGACGTCACCGATGGCGATGGTGTCGGCCTGTGGGAGGCGCCGCGAGGATCGGTCGCACACTGGATGACCGTCTCCGGCGGAAAGATCGACCGTTACCAAGTGGTCGCACCCACGACATGGAACATCGCGCCTCGAGATGCCGACGGCGTACGCGGTCCGATGGAGGAAGCCCTCATAGGCGCTCCCGTCGAGGACCCGGAGAAGCCTCTCAACGTCGTCCGCATCGCCCGCAGCTTCGATCCTTGAATCGGATGCGCGGTTCACGTGATTGAACCGAAAACGGGCAAAGAGGCCAGAGTCCATACCAAGCCTTGGGGGGTGAAGTAGCCATGGCACACGGACCTGTGTACCGTGAGGCGCATCCGATAGCACTGATGCTCACTCACTGGTCGCATCTGACATGCATCGCGGTCCTGGCCTTCACCGGCCTCTACATCCACTACCCCTTCTTCTCGGGCTTCATGAGTGTCGCCCGCGGCGCCCATTTCTTCTTCATGTACTTGCTGCTCGTGACGCTCGTCGTCCGTGTCATCCTGTTGTTCACCGCCAAGTCCGCCACAGTGGACGGAAGTCGGGAGACGGACACGGACATCAAGAACTTCCTGCCGCAGAAGGAGAACCGTGGGTCGTTCTTCCCGACCATCGGGTACTACCTCTTCCTGAAGAAGGACTACAGCCATAAGGGCAAGTACAACCCGCTCCAGAAGATCTCGTACGTGTTGATACCGGTCATGATCGTGTTCATGGCATGGACGGGTTTCTCCATCTACGGGCCTTACATGGACAACTCCTTCTTCCAGGCCAGCCTCGAATGGGTCGGCGGAGCCATGAACATGCGGATCATCCACTACTTCATGATGTGGCTGTTCCTCATCTTCACTGCTGTCCATGCGTACCTGGCCTCGATCTACGGCTTTGCGCCGCTCAAGATCATGTTCCTCTGGAAGGAGACCCCGGAGTAGGCCGGATGCAAGTCGCGTGACATACGTCTTTGGCGCGAAGGAGAGTCAGAGGCTAGAGAAGAGCCCCGCGGTCGCGGGGCTCTTCCATATCGACGCCATATGCATGGGTCTCAAGACCGGTGCTCCACCGCATCCTTGATGGACCGTGCCACGCTGTCGACATCCAGTCCGGCACGAGCGTAGAGGTCCGCTGCAGGGCCACTCGGCTGATAGTCCG
>CAYWAF010000012.1:8464-18658 GCA_964456355.1 uncultured Eubacteriales bacterium
TCCAGTCCGGCACGAGCGTAGAGGTCCGCTGCAGGGCCACTCGGCTGATAGTCCGAGATGCCGATCGAGACCGACCGGACGCCGGCTCCCCTACCGGCGATCCAGGCGGCTACCGATGCGCCCAGACCCGTCCTGACGTTGTGGTCCTCCACGGTGATAAGGACGCTGCGCTCGGCCGCACGGGTCATCACCGCCTCGTCCATCTCCAAAGGAGAGGAGACGATACCCACTCCCACATGAAGGCCCTCTTTCGCCAGCATGTCCGCTGCTGTGACCACGCTGCTCGTCGGAGTGCCCGTGACCAGCACGAACCCGTCGGATCCCTCGCGCGCCACATCGATGCGGCCGTATTCGAAGACATATCCGTCGCCGAACATGGGCTCACCATCCGAATCGAGTATGCAAGGGGACTTGCTGCGACCCATCGCTATGGCGACGTTGCCGGGTATGGAGGCGGCAGCACGCACGATGCGGTCGGTCTGGTTGGGGTCGGCAGGCACTATGACTTTCCATCCGAACAGCTCACGGAAGGCGCCGATGTAGTCCAGGCACTGGTGCGTCTTCCCATCCTCGCCCACGTCTATGCCACAGTGCGTCAGAACGAGCTTCACGGCCGTGCCGTTGATGTCGTTGAGACGTTGCTGGTTGTAGGTCTCATCGCACCCGAACACCCCGAAGTCGGCCCAGAACGCAAGCACGTCGCTGACGGACAAGGCGCCTGCCACGGTGGCGGCGTTGTGCTCCCCCACGCCACACTGCACGAAGCGCTCCGGGTACTTCTTGCGGAAGGTCTCCGTCTTCACCGAGACGGCCAGGTCACAGTCGAGGACCACTATAGGCGCATCCGGATCGGCATCCGCAAGGTCCATCAATGCAGCGCCCCAAGCCGAACGGTCGTCCGTCATCTCGTCTGCACCGTATGTGCGCGGAGTCCCTGCCCTCAACGGCATCGGAGGGGCATGGTGGTCAAGCCCCTCGACGGTCACCGGATTCTTGCGTTCGGCGCGGGCCTCATCCAGACGAGGAGGTAGACCGAGTTCGGACATGGCCTTCTCGTACTCGTCAGGCTTCAGAGCACGACCGTGGAACGCAGGGTCCCCTTCCATGAAGCTCACACCTTTGCCGATCACCGTGTGTGCCAAGATGGCCACAGGACCCGACCGGTCCGTCGTGGCATCCGCGATGGCCTCGTAGAGGGCTTCCATGTCGTGTCCGTCGACCTCCAGGACACGCCAACCGTCCGCCTCGAAGTCGGCGACGACGGGAACAGGCATCACGTCCTCGGTCCTTCCCGATATCTGTATGCCGTTGAAGTCGATGATGACCGTGATGTCGGATAGCCCTTCCTTGACGGCAAGCCTCCGGGCCTCAGCGACCTGGCCTTTCTGCTGCTCGCCGTCGCTCATCACGACGAAAGTGTGGTACTCCCGACCTCTCACGCGTGCGGCAAGAGCCATCCCCGCGCCCGCAGAGAGCCCTTGCCCGAGGTTCCCCGTGCTCCACTCCACCCCGGGAACGGCACGCTCGATGTGACCTTCGAACAGCGACCCCACCTGACGGAAATGTGCCTCCACCTGCTCGATGGGGAAGAAGCCCGCCGATGCCAGGGCGGCATAGACGGCCGGCGAGGTATGTCCGTGACTCACCACGATACGGTCGCGCTCCGGCCAACGGGGCTCGGTAGGGCGCAGACGGGCACAGTTGAACAACACGGTGTAGATGTCGATGGAAGAAAGACTGCCGCCGGGATGTCCCGATCTCGCGACCGAGGTGGCCGTCAGGACCGCGCCTCGTGAGCGGTTCGCCTTCTCGCGCAATCCGTCGAGAAGCGTCGACGTCATCTTCGCATCGAAACCTTCATGGAACATGTGGCCTCCCGAATCTTTGGACGACTGGGCGGAGCGGTACACTTACCTGGACACACTATGACGTATTCCCGTTGAAAGGACCCCCGATGCAGACATATCTCTCGCTGGCGCGCTCCGCCACTCTCGCCGGAGCAGCAGTGATAGAAGAACGGTCCGGAGACATAGGGGCAGTCCGGGTCAAGGGAGACCCCACCGACATCGTGACGGAGACCGACATCGAGACGGGGGTCGCCGTGGCCAAGCACATCGCCCAGCGACTACCTACGGCCTCTTTCGTCATAGAGGAGGACGAGGTCTATGAGCGGGCAGGGGTGGCTCGAGGATCTCTCGACGATGCCGAGGTGTGGGTGATAGACCCTCTCGACGGGACCACCTCCTTCGTGCACGGATATCCCTGCTACTCGATATCCGTCGCTCTGTTGCACGACGGCGTCCCTGTCGTCGGGGTCGTGTACAACGTGCCGGCGAAGGAAATCTTCTCCGCTGCCGAAGGAGAGGGCGCATTCCTCGACGGTCATCCGATCTCGTGCAAGGACTCACATTGGCGCATAGAGGACGCCCTTCTCATCACCGGCTTCCCCTACGACCGCACCACCACGCTCGACCGTCAACTGGAGGTCCTGGCACGCTTCCTGAGAGTGCCCGCCCACGGCATACGCAGGGACGGCTCTGCAGCCGTGGACTGTTGCCATGTGGCTTGCGGACGTGCCGACGGCTTCTGGGAGTTCGGATTGCACGCCTGGGACACGGCCGCAGGAGTGCTCATCCTGAAGGAGTCCGGGGCGCGCGTGACCGACATCACCGGAGTGCCGTGGAGCACCGAGGCCACAGGCATCATCGCTGCCAACCCTACCCTTCACGCCCTGATGCTCGAAGTGATAAGTGAGGTCCGCTAGGGACGATGAGGACCCCGGAGGGGCATCCGATAGAGGAGAGGACCCCCGAGGGGGTTCCGCGCGCAGTTCCGCAGGCAGGGTAGGCGGGGCAGGCACATCGCGCCTGTGACGCCGAGGGCCCCTGCCGAGGACTGTTCGAGCACGGACGCCCCCTCGGGGGTCCGAACGCTTACGTCAGTAGTACCGCTTCTGTTCCTCGGAGTCCTCGGCCAGTTCGATGTCCCACTCGCCCAGCACCTTCGAGACGGCACGCTCACCTGACTCGATGCAGTTCGGGACGCCGACGCCACGATACGAACCGCCAGCGAGCGCAAGCCCTGTGATGGCGTCCGATTCCTTCTCGATGGTCTCCACCCGGTCGAGGTGGCCCATCGTGTACTGCGGCATGCCGAGGTTCCAGCGGAAGACCCGCCTGAACAGTGGATCGCCTTTCACGCCGAGGATGTCGCGCATCTCTGCCAAGACGATCTCCGCGAGCTCCTCGTCGCTCCTCTCCATTATCTGCTGGTTGTGAGGTCCACCGACGAAGCCGCGCAGGAGCACCTTGCCCTCCGGCGCCCTTCCCGGCCACTTGGTGGAGGAGTACGTGGCAGCCATGAGGGAGCGCTTCTCCACCAACGGACACAGGACCCCGAACGCGTCCATGTCTATCCCGACCTCGTCCTCGCGGAAGGCGAGGGAGACCGTGGCTGACGAGCTGCAAGGGATACCTGCGAGCGCATCGGCTATGGAGGAGGATACCGGACGCATGAGCGGCTCGGCCGCCCAAGACTCCGTGGCCACGATGACGGCATCGCCGTCGATGGTCGTACCGTCGGAGAGGCGCACAGTCCACCCGCTGTCGCGCTGTTCGATGGAGTCGACAGGAGAACCCGTGCGCATCCGCTCACGGTCCGCGGCATCGGCCATCGCGTCGGTGAGTTCTTGCATGCCTCCTGTGAAGGAGCTGAAGAAGGTGCGCTTCTTCTCCCCCGGCTTCGGCGGATACTTCTTGCGCATCTCGTCGACCTTCTTGCGAGCAGCCAGAAAGCCCTTGGTCAGTGAGCCATAGTTCTGTTCCATCTCGAGAAGACGAGGGAACGTGGCAGCCAGCGACATCTTGGCCGGATCGGAGGCGTGGACGCCTCCTACCAGGGGCTCTGCCAACCTGTCGAGACATTCGCGGCCCATGCGGCGCACCACGAAACTCTCGAGCGTCTCGTCCATGCGCTCACCCTCGGGCCACTTGCGCTTCGGGATGAGAAGGTCCATCCCCATTCGCAACTTGCCGGGGATCGAGAAGAGTCCCGTGGTGGCGAAGGGAACGAACTTCGTGGGAGCGAACATCATCACGCCGTCCGGCATGTCGTAGAGTCTTCCGCGCGAGAGGATGTACGTGCGCTTGCGACTGTCGTCGGTCGGCAGTTCGTCGTCGAATATCCCGACGTCCTTCGCGACCCTATGGACGGCGGGCTTCTCCGTGAGAAAGCAGTCCGGCCCACCGTCGACGATGAACTCGGCGCCACTCCCCCCGTCCCATTCGTCGGTGACGCTCTCTGTGGCTATCTTGCCCCCCAGGCGGGGATCCTTCTCCACGAGAGTGAACGCGACATCGTGACCCTCCTCGGCAGCCCTCTTGACCTTGAGAGCAGCGCCCAGGCCTGCCACACCTCCACCGATGATGATGACGTTCTTCATCCAATCACCTTGTCTTTCCATCACGGACCGGCATTCGGACATGGAATGATGTGAAATATCTCACAAGGTATGGATTTCAAGCCAGACCCGCTCATTCCTCCACAAGAACCGGAAGAAGAATGCGGACGATGGCCTCGATGAGGAGAGGATCGTCGTTGGGGACATCGGTCCTCACGAGTTCCAGCCCTCTCTTCTCGGCAAGAGCGGCAGCCACGATGTCCAGGTCGTAGAGGGTCTCCATGTGGTCGGTCATGAAGCCGATGGGGCAGAGCACGACCCTGTCGAAACCCATGGATGCCGCAGCATCGATCACATCGTCCAGATCGGGTCCCAGCCACGCACCGGGACGCATGCCCTTGGATTGGTATGCGAAGACCCATGGATGAGGAGGCTCCAGGGAACCGAACGTCTCGCCGCCGAGACCCTCCCCCTCCCCGAGGTCACATGCCGCTGCGAAGTCGAGCCCGGAGGCTATCGCCGAAGCGGTCTCCCTCAGACCGGCGACGTACGGGTCGTCTTCTTCCAGGTCACTCACAGGGAGGCTGTGGGCTGTGAAGACCACCAGGGTCTTTCCTTCCTTCGAGCGCTTCATGGCAGCGTCCAAAGAGCGCATGAAGAAGCGGAGGAAACCGTCCGTCTTGTGGATGGTGGACACCTCCGAGACGGTGAGTCCTCTCTCCTCGGCGACATCGAAGACGGCCTGCCGGCAGGCACCGGAAGAGACTTTCGACTCGAAGGGCGAGAGCGAGACCATCACGATGTGCCGCACGCCCGATCCGGCCGACTCCTCCACGGCCTGCGCTATGTACGGATGCCAGTAACGCATACCCAGGCGCACAGGGACATCGAGGCCCTCTTCAGTGAGACGGTCTTCGACGCTTCCTCTTATCCGTTCCGCGATGGCGGTGAGCGGTGAGCTCCCTCCTATGGCCTCATACTTCGCTCGGGCCCGAGTCACTGCTTCAGGACTCGGCTCACGGCCCATCAGGCCTGCCATGAAGGGCCCGACCGCATCCAGGGAGTCCGGCCCTCCGAAAGCTGTGAGCAGCACGCCGTAGCGGCGGTCGTCCATCTTCGTCCTCATCTCCTCTTCCTCAGGAACCCGCACGTATGCGGGAAGAGTGTTCGTGGACGAAGGTGACCAGAGCCCTGGCCTTGTCGGGATCGGTGGTCTTATGGATGCCGTGTCCCAGGTTGAAGATGTGGCCCGGACGCGTGCCCACCGCCTCGAGTATCCCGACCACCCTGCGCTCCAAGACATCGAGCGGGGCGAACAACGTCATCGGGTCGAGGTTGCCTTGTATCGCGAAGTCAGGCCCTACGACCTCCGCGGCCTTGGCGATGTCTATGCGCCAATCGAGCCCGATCACGTCCCCTCCGGCCTCGACCACCGAATCGAGCATGGCGGAGGCGTTGTTGGCGAAGTGGATGACCGGGACCCCGCCCTCGGAGACCTCTTCTATCAGACGTTTGGAGTGTGGCAGTACGTAACGTTCGTAGTCGACAGGCGCAAGGTAGCCGACCCAGGAGTCGAAGACCTGCACGGCCTGAGCGCCGGCCTCTATCTGCGCGAGGAGATATGCCACTATCGTGTCGGTCGTGACCTCCATCAGCGCGTCCCAGGCATCGGGATCCTGCCACATGAGGCTCTTGCACTCGACATAAGTGCGCGTGGAACCACCTTCGATCATGTAGGAAGCCAATGTGAACGGCGCACCGGCGAAACCTATCAGAGGCACCTTGTCCTTGAGTTCTTCGCGCAACTGCCGGATGGCCTCCATGACATACCCGGTGTCCTCGACCGGGTCCGAGATTCGCAACCTGTCCACATCGGCACGAGAGCGCACCGGATTGCCTATGACAGGCCCTTCTCCTTTCGCGAATTCGAGGTCCAGGCCCATGCCCTCCAGCGGAAGGAGGATGTCGGCGAAGAGGATGGCAGCATCCACGCCGATGAGGTCCACCGGTTGCATGGTCACCTCGACGGCGAGGTCGGGAGTCTTGCACATCTCGAGAAATCCGTGCTTCTCGCGGATCGCCCTGTACTCGGACATGTACCGACCGGCCTGACGCATCATCCATATAGGCGTGCGCTCGATCGGCTCGTTCCTGCAAGCGCGGAGGAACAGGTCGTTGAAGGGCATGGGAAGGCTTCCTTTCAGGTCGAGAAGAGCGAAAACCGACCGTCAGTCTATCACGACAGGGGACGGCTCGACATCGCAGCACGCGCCATGGAAGGACCCCGCTCTGCGACCTCTCCCGAGGGGCAGAGCGGGGTCCGGACGACCATGCCGGAAGACGGGCCTTATTCGGGCTTCGTCTCCAGGATCGTCTTCACGATGGACGGGTCGGCGAGCGTCGATATGTCGCCGAACGCCTCCATGTCGGTCTCACCGGCTGCGATCTTGCGCAGTATGCGGCGCATGATCTTGCCCGAACGCGTCTTGGGCAACTCAGGCACGAAGTGCAGGTAGTCGGGTGTGGCGATGGGGCCGATCTCCTGACGCACATGCCCGATGAGCTGCTTGTAGAGGTCCTCGTCGGGCTCCCTGCCGCCACGGAGGATGACGTAGGCATAGATGCCCTCGCCCTTGACCTCATGCGGGAAGCCGACGACTGCCGCTTCGGCGACGGCTTCATGGGAGACGAGTGCGGACTCGACCTCGGCGGTGCCCATCCTGTGACCGCTCACGTTGATGACGTCGTCCACGCGGCCGAGGAGCCAGTAGTAACCGTCCTCGTCCATGCGCGCACCGTCACCCGTGAAGTACATGCCGGGGAAGGTGGAGAAGTAGACTTCCTTCATCCGCTTGTTCTCGGGATCGCCCCAAGTGCCGCGGAGCATGCCCGGCCACGGGAACTTGATGCACAGGCGACCACCGGAGCCGACCGGGGTCGGAGTCTTGTCCTCGTTGAGGATGACCGGCTGGATGCCGAACATCGGCTTGGTGGCCGAACCCGGCTTCATGGGAGTGGCAGCCGGCAGGTTGGTGATCAGATGCCCACCGGTCTCGGTCTGCCAGTAGGTGTCGACGATCGGCACGCGTTCTTTGCCGACGTGCTTGTAATACCACATCCACGCCTCGGGGTTGATCGGCTCACCGACTGTGCCCAGCACGCGCAGAGACTTCATCTCGTACTTCTCCGGCCACTCTTCGCCCTGCTTCATGAGAGCGCGGATGGCGGTGGGAGCGGTATAGAACTGGTTGACGCCGTGCTTTTCGACGACCTGCCAGAAACGTCCGGCATCCGGATAGGTGGGCACACCCTCGAACATCAACGACGTGGCACCCAGTGCGAGCGGCCCGTAGACGATGTAGCTGTGACCGGTGATCCAGCCGATGTCGGCGGTGCACCAGTAGACGTCCTCGTCGCGGTAGTCGAACGTGTACTTGAACGTCAACGTGACGTAGAGCAGATAGCCACCGGTGGTGTGAAGGACGCCTTTGGGCTTACCGGTGGAGCCGGAGGTGTAGAGGATGAAGAGCGGGTCTTCCGCGTCCATCCACTCCACATCGCAGTGCTGCCCGATGTCCGGAGCACGGACTTCCTCGTGATACCAGTAGTCACGACCCGGCTCCATGTCCACACGGCTCTGAGCGCGCGAGACGACGATGACCGACTCGATGGTCGGACACTCGAGGAGCGCCTCGTCGGCCATGGCCTTCAGCGGGACGATGCGACCGCCACGGATACCTTCGTCCGCCGTGATGAGCATCTTGGCTTCGCAGTCCTGTATGCGGTCGCGCAACGCCTGCGCGGAGAAGCCGCCGAACACTATCGAGTGGATGGCACCGATACGGGCACATGCCAGCATCACGATGGCGAGTTCGGGGATCATCGGCATGTAGATGGCGACACGGTCGCCCTTCTTGATGCCATGCTTCTTCAGGACGTTGGCGAAGCGACAGACCTTGTAGTAGAGGGACTGGTAGGTGTAGACCTTGGTGCGTCCCTCATCGGACTCCCAGATGATGGCGGCCTTGTTCCGGCGCCATGTGGTGAGGTGACGGTCGAGACAGTTGTAGGCTACGTTGGTCTGTCCACCCTTGAACCATTCGATCCTGGGTGTATCGAACTCCCACTCGAGCACCTTGTCCCACTTCTTGTGCCAGTACAGGTACTCCTCGGCCGCCTCAGCCCAGAAGCCCTCCGGGTCCTCGACGGACCGCTTGTACATGGCCTCGTACTCCTCCATGGAGCTGATGTGCGCGCCCTCCTTGACCCACTCGGGTGGATCGACGACACGCAATTCCTTCATCATCGATTCGATAGAGGTCGACTCTTCAGTCATATGGGCCTCCTTCGTTCATCCTCGGGTCGTCAACACTGGTGTCGCTCCAGGCACTTATCGCGCACCGCAGTGCCGCCCCCCTCGGGGCGTACGACCACAATGGGTTGACCACCATCCTATACATATTCGCACCTTACAGACCTTATTCACTCGGGTAAGCGGTATGAATGGCTCGGTGGACGGTGGAAAAAAAGCATGAGAAGCGCAAAAAACAGGAGTGGAACGGGAGATGGAGCAAGAGGATCCGCCTTATTCTTAATAAGAATGAACGCTATCGATGTTGCAAGTCGGCCGATAGTTGACTATCGTCATATCAGACATAGGTTTCCCTTCCCTACATGATGCTGTTCGGGGAATCCGAACGGCAAGTACGCGGGGCATCGCTGACCGGCATCGCGATGTGTGCGGGGTTCCCAGGCAGACCTCGCAAGACCCGTACGAGACTCAGGGGTAGCAAGGGAAGGAATAAGGAAACCCCGGCCCGAAGGCCGGGGTTTCCGGTTTCTGAGAACATCCGTGATCAGGCGTGGCCGCGACCATCCTGTCCGTCGTCATCCCCGCCCATCCTGGAACCCATGCTTCAAGTCGTAGGGACGGAACGCCAAAGCGTCGATGAAGCGGCCTTTGAACTCCGCATCGGAGGCTAGTTCTATGTGATGGGCGCTTCTCACCGCCTCAAGAGACTCGGTCATCAGTTCAGGGTCGGCGGCCATCATCGCTGCCCCCAACAACGCTACGTTGCCAGGCTGCTCGACGGCACCTGACAGACCTTCGGGCACGATGCCGAGCCTCAGCAACACATCCTCGGACAATGCGTTGCCCAAAGCCCCGGCGACCACCACCTTCTTCACCTTGCGGGGCTTGACCCTGGTGGCCTTCACCACGGTGAAGACACCGGCAGCGATGGCCGCCTTGGCTGTCTGCAGCGCTCGTATGTCGGTCTGGGAAAGCCAGACAGGATGGGTCTGGTCACCGGCGACCCTGATGGCCAACACATCGTCCAGGCGGTCGAACATCTCCTCGAGCGGACCTTCCGTGGAGAGTAGGCCGTCAGAGTCCAGATGCCCTGCTCGCATCAAGGCGTCCACTGCCGAGACCATCCCGGAGCCTGTCAGCCATCCGGGCTCCATGCCGCCGATCACCTCGGGGACCAGGCCCTCCCCTTCGACGTACGCGATGGTCCGGATGCCGCCCGGAGCAGCAGGGCCGCCGGAGGTGACCCCGCTTGCCTCCAAGGCAGGACCCGCGGCGGTCGAGGCGACGGTGAAACCCTCGCGAGGCGTGACGACGGCTATCTCGGCATTGGTCCCGATATCGATGTAGAGCGCGGTCATGTCATGGTGGATGAGTCCTGCTGCAAGCAGTCCAGAGACCGCGTCACCGCCGACGAAAGAGACGACCGGCGGGAGGACCACGGTCTCCGCATCATCAGAGAGGGCGGCGCGCAACGGACTCTCCT
>CAYWAF010000012.1:18758-23642 GCA_964456355.1 uncultured Eubacteriales bacterium
AGGTCCACGGCTGCAAGAAGCCTCTCGTCGGCGATGATCTCGGCAGTGGACTCCTCGACGACTCCCCGCGTCACGAGCGGTCTAACCGTCAACGGACCGTTCACTTCGAGCATGCAGGCCAGACGCACACCCGGTGGAGCCACGGACAGGCCGCGCTTCTCCAGCTTCGATGGGGGCTCTGGCGAGCCGTCCAGCACCTTGACGCCACATCTGCCACATACCCCTCTGCCACCACACGGAGCAGAGACGAGCACGCCGGCAGAGCGTGCAGCGTCCAAAACGGTGCTGCCGGCTGCAGCCCAGACGGTGACGCCCGCGGGCACGAACGTGACCGGATAGCGTGTCTCCCCCAAAGATGCCTACCTTTCAGGAACGAAGGCTACGCCCCACCCTGTCCCCGTATGCGTGGCAATGACAGAGCCCGTCTCCGCGACATGAAGCTCGGTAGGCTCGAAGCGCTTCTCTATCTTGGAGCGGAACCATTCGGCCGTGTCTTCCGCCAATGCGTGCATGGCACAGAAGGCGCCCCTCTTGTCATCGCCCAACTGCTCCTCGATCCAACGCATCCCGTAGTCCATGGCTGCCTTCGAACCCCGCACCTTCTTCTGCAGGACCAGCTCTCCGTCACGGACCACCAATATCACCTTTATGTTGAGGCGACCGCCTATAGCACCACTGAAGCGGTTCAGTCGCCCGCCTTTCACGAGGTTCTCGAGCGTGTCCACGCCAAGGATCAGGCGTGCCCTGTTCCTCACGTCCTCGACGTGCGCCATGACGTTCTGGAGATCCAGGCCTTCAGCGACCTTCCTGGCCGCCTCGAGCACCTGGAACCCCAGTCCCCACGAGAGGTTCTTGGAATCGAAGACGTGCACCTTGCCGGGAAACTCCTCGGCCGCTCGCCTGGCCGAGGAAGGTGTGCCGGAGAGCTTGGAGGATATGTGCATCGAGAGGATCTCCGGGACCTCCTCGAGGATGCGCTTGTATGTCTCCACGAAAGTGCCGACCGCGGGTTGCGAGGTCGTCGGCAGGTCGGACATGGCACGCATGCGCCGGAAGAACTCCTCAGAAGAAAGCGTCCTGTCCGGCATCGACTCCCCTTCGATGGTCACCATCAGCGGAACCACCGTGATCCCCAGCTCCTCACAGAGGTCTTCCGGCAGATCGGACGTACTGTCGGTGACTATGGCCAGCCTGGGTCCAGACATGCTCACTCCTCGAAGTTGACCATCCCGTGCGACATGGCTTTCCCGCCCATGACGTGGACGTGCAGGTGTCCCACGGTCTGGTTGGCATCGCGACCGTTGTTCACGATCACCCTGTATCCGCTTTCTTCGATGCCCTTGGCTCTGGCGACCTCCGGAACGGCGGCGAACAAGACCGCCAGGTCCGCCAAAGGCACGTCGTCGCTCATGCTCTGGTAGTGTTTCTTGGGGATGATGAGGACATGCACGGGCGCCTGAGGTGCGATGTCATCGAAAGCCACGACTTGATCGTTCTCATAGACCTTCTTCGCCTCGAGGTCCCCTCGCCCGATCATGCAGAAGATGCAGTTCTCCACGAAGTTCTCCACAGGTCCTCCTCTTCCGACGGACATGGTTTATCTACCCTACGACTTCGAGTCCTTACGCCTGCCCCTCATCTTCTTCGGATTCCAACTCTCCGATCAGCGACGTCACTTTCTGCTGAGCATCGGCCAACTTCGCCTGCAGGGCCCTGAGCAAAGCCACGCCTCTCTCATAGCGACTCAGGCTCTCCTCGAGTTCCAGTTGTCCGCCCTCCAAGGCGGCCACTATGCCCTCGAGTTCCTTCAGGGCCTCGCCGAAGGCCATCTCCGTCGGCGCCTTCTGTCCGTTCTCGACGTTCTCGCTCATCCTGTCTCCTTCTCAGTCGCCTCGACCAGGCATCCTATGTGTCCGTCCGAGACACGCAGACGGAGTCTGTCACCTTCGCTGACCTGCTCCACCGAGCGCACCACAGTGCGCCCGTCCTCCGTGAAGCATACTGCGTATCCTCTTCCCAATATCGCAAGAGGGGAAAGGTCTCCGAGACGTGCGGCCTTCATCGCCACCTCGTCCTCCGCCTGCTTGAGAAGTCTCGGTCCTATGGTGAGCATGGAGCGCTTCGCGTACGAGAGACGCTCACGGTCGCGGCGCAACCGTTCCGGTATGGCACGCCGCAGCGAGGCGGCAACGAGATCGAGGGCCTGAGCGGCCTGACCCAACAGCACATCGACGTCCGAGAAGATCGGTCGCGAGGCTAGACGTCTCACACGGTGCTCGGCATCTTCGAGCCTGTGCCGGAGTGCCCCGGCCAGAGCGCGCGAGACCCGGTCGAGATGGTGTCGTATCTCCTCGACGGAGGCGGTGCATGCCTCGGCGGCAGCGGTGGGAGTGGAGGCTTGCAGGTCGGAGACCATGTCGGCTATGGAGGTGTCCGGCTCGTGACCTATGCCTGTGACCACGGGGACCGGGGAGGCGACCACCGCCCTGGCCACCTCCTCGGAGTTGAACGGCATCAGGTCCTCGTAGCTCCCGCCTCCGCGCACGAGCAATATGATGTCGGGGCGTGCTCGAGCTGCGACCTCCAGTCCGTGCACGATCTCCGCCACAGCGCTGTCTCCCTCCACCGTCACTCCTGCCACCAGAAGCTCGGCGAGAGGATACCTCCGGCGGAGCGTGCGTATCACGTCATGGACGGCCTTCCCCCGAGGAGAGGTCACCACTGCTATGCGGGAGGGGAAAGGCGGCAAGGGGCGCTTGCGCTCGGGACGCATCAATCCTTCGGCCTCGAGCCTTCTGGCCAGCCGGGCCACCTGCATCCTGAGCATCCCTTCCCCGGCCAGGGAGATGCGCTTGACCATGAACTGCATCCGCCCTTTCGGCGGATAGGCGGAGAATGTGCCCCACATCTCCACGAGCGCGCCACAGCGCAGCTCCACGCCGGAGGACTCATAGGCATCCTTCCACATCATGCAGGGCATGGATGCGTCCTCGTCTGCGACCGTGAAGTAAGCGGCCTTGTACCCGGGCTTGTCGTTGAACTCCGAGACCTCACCGATCACGTGCACCGAGACGGTCTCCAGGGCGCGCTTGGCCGAGGCCATCGCCTCGCTCACAGTGAGTGCTCGCTCTCCGGACACGCCCAGGGCTCCTCCTCCCTCATTCCATGACCAAGCGATTCTAGCAGTCCCCTCTGACGAACGGTCCGCGGGGGACAGCAGACTCAATCACGCGCCAGCCCCAAGAAGTACAACAGATACATCATCGCGATCAGCGTGGACGCCAGATACGTCATCGCTGCAGCCGTGAGCACCCTACGCGCACCTGCTATCTGCTCAGGAGGATACGTGGCGCCGGTGCGCCCCTCTTGGAGCGCTGCCAATGCCCGCCGGGAAGCATCGAACTCCACGGGCAGGGTGACCACCTGGAAGAGCACGGCAGCCGCGTACATGACGACCCCGAGCCAAACCACCCCTGCGACCCCTATGATCAGGCCGATGAAGATCAGCGGGAAGGACAGTTGTGACCCTATCTGTGCAGCAGGCACTATCGCCTGCCTGATCCTGGCGAACGTATACGCCTTGGCATGCTGTACGGCGTGTCCGGCCTCATGGGATGCCACACCCGCAGCCGCCACGGTCCGCCCGCCATAGACCGCAGGTGACAGTCGTAGCACTTTGGAGCGAGGGTCGTAGTGGTCCGTCAGGCGTCCGCCGACCTGCTCGACGTGGACGTCGTTGAGGCCATATGAATCGAGCATGGAACGTGCGACCTCGGCACCCGTCTGTCCAGAAGAGAGCGGTACGCGGCTGTATCTCTTGAAGGCGCTGTTGACCCATCCCTGGGTGATCAGGCCCAACGCGAGAGCGACGAGTACTATCATCAGATACGTACTGTCGAAGACCACCTGCGTTCACTCCCCCGACTTCTCGACGACGACCTCGCCGTCTTCCACCCTCAAGGATATCTTCCCATCCAACAGGTCCAGCAGTTCATCTCCGACCATCTTGCGGCGCCATCCCTCCAACACAGGACAGCCCCTCGTGTCCCCCGAGGCGATGCGCAACATCTCGTCCCGAGAGGCCAAGAGCGGAACGGCCACGGAGTGCTCCTTGGCACGCAGGCGGACGAGTGCGGCCATCAGGTCCACCACCCCTCCGTCGCTCTCCGTGCCGGACCTCTTGCGGCGGGTCGGCCTGGGCAGGTCCTCCTCACTCATCGCAAGGCCGTCCTCGACGGCCTTCACGATCTCTTTCGCTGACCTGTCCGATATCTTGTCGCCTACCCGCCTGATCCTGCGGACCGCATCGACGCTGCGGGGAGCCCGTCTGGCGATCTCGACGAGGGAATCGTCTCCCAGGACCCATTTCTTCGGAGTGTCGCGTCTCTGTGCCTCACGCTCACGCCAAGCAGCTACTTGTATGAGGACCCCCAGATGCTTGCGGCTCAAGCGTGAGGCTCGCTTGACCCTGCGCCATGCTTCCTCCGGTATAGCCGCATAGTTCGAAGAGTCCTCCAAGCGCTCTATGTCAGGACGTATCCATTCGAGTCGCTCGTCTTCCTCGAGGCGCCTTCTGAGCTCGTGGTAGACCTGCGGGAGATAGCGCACGTCGTCAAGGGCGTATTCGATCTGAGCATCCGTGAGTGGTCGTCTCGACCAGTCGGAGAAAGTGTCGGATTTGTCGAGAACAGCACCAGTGAGCTCTTTCACGAGAGTGCCGTAGCCGACCTGCTGCGGAAATCCTGTAAGCGTGGCTGCCACCTGCGTGTCGAAGATGGGAGCAGGCACTCTCCCGAAAAGGTGATAGAAGATCTCCAGGTCCTGCTCGGCCGAGTGGAGCACTTTGACCACGCGGTCGTCATAGAGCAGCGGCTCGAGTGGCGA
>CAYWAF010000013.1:0-22907 GCA_964456355.1 uncultured Eubacteriales bacterium
AAGAGCGCTTGGACCATGCGGAGGCAGAGCAACAGGAGTGGTCGACCGCGCAAGCCAAGGTAGAAGAGGTGAAGCGGAGGCTGGCGACGGCCGACAAGTCGCTCGATGCCAAGAGGACCAAGATCAGGGAGATCCTGTCGAAGTATGACGCAGAGAGCGTGAGCGAGCTCGCTGCCATGGCCGAGACGATGGACGAGGAAGCGAAGGCGAAACGCGAGGAGCAAAGAGAGCTGGAGGAGCAGCGCACCGTCATAGCCAGTCGCATGGACGGTCGCTCGGCAGAGCTCGCGATGGCCGAGGCCAGGCAGGAACTCGCCTCCTGCAAGGAGCGGCTCGACAAGCTCACCGGCGAATACGTGGTCCTCACGCTCGCCTACCGACTTTTGGACGAGGCGCGCCAGCGCTACGAGCGGGAGCGCCAGCCGGAGGTCATAAGGATCGCAGAGGGCCTTTTCAGCAAGATGACCGACGGGCGCTACGAGCGGCTGTCGGTGCCTTTGGACGGGGAGAAGATGACCGTGTTCGACCGGGCCTCGGAGTCCAAGGAGACCTCGGTGCTCTCTCGCGGCACCGCAGAGCAGCTCTATCTGGCCCTACGGATAGCGTTGATCCACCAGATGGGAGAGGTCGGCGCTGCGCTGCCCATCATCATGGACGACATCTTCGTCAACTTCGACGACGAGAGGAAGGAGCGGGCGGTCGAAGCCGTCATCGACCTTTCCCGCTCCCACCAGACCATCGTCTTCACTTGCCATGAGCAGACGCTCGAACTTTTCACCGAGATGGCGCCCGGCGTCACGCAGCTCTCACTCGAGAGGTGCTGATCGGATCTCGACGCGCTGCAGCAGCAGGTCTACCCTTCGCTCTCCCATGCTTCGGGTTGACTGCCTTCGGGTATCACCGGGAGGCTCAGGGTGAACCGCGTGCCGCCCTCCGGCCTGTTGGTCACGAAGAGCTCGCCTGCATGCGCGTCCGCGATGGCTTTCACGATAGCGAGCCCGAGCCCGGCACCACCGGTGGAACGGTCGCGGCTACGCTGAGCTCGGTAGAAGCGGTCGAATACGTGCGCCAGGTCCTCCTCCGGGATCCCGGGACCCTCGTCGAGCACGGATATCGTGGAGCGTCCGTCCTCCTCCGCCAGCCGCACGATAACCTTGCCGCCGTCCGGCATCATCCGCGTCGCGTTGTCCAACAGGTTGGCGACCACCTGCTGCAACCTGTCCGGGTTGCCTAAGACGTCGGGTGCAGACCCCTCCACGACCACCGTGGCCCCTCTTTGCTCGGTCAGGTGCTCCAGCGCTTCGACCGCTCGTTCGGCGACCTCGCGCAGGTGCACTCGGCGCAAAGGCAGCTCCCCGGTCGCGCCCTCGATGCGCTGGAGGGTTATCAGGTCGTCAGCGAGGTGCGCCAGGCGGTCGGACTCACGCACTATCGTGGTCAGGAAGCGACGTTCCGCCTCCGGGTCCACGTCGCCGTCCAGAAGCGTTTCGGCCGTCCCGCGTATGGCCGTGAGTGGCGTACGCAACTCGTGGCTCACGTCCGAGATGAAGCGCGACTTGCGGCGCTCCTCCTCTCGCAGTTCGTCCACCAATGTCTGGACCTCGTCTGCCATGGCGTTGAACGCCTCACCCAACGCGACGGTCTCGCGGGAGCCCTCCGGCTCGACCCTTGCGTCGTATTCACCGGAGGCGAAGCGTCCCACGGACGCCTCCAACCTCAGCAACGGCCTCGAGAGCCAGCGCGCCAACGCTTCAGCCAAAAGCAACGTGGCGAGTGCGAAGACGACTATCAACGTGATGAGGCGGTCGCGGTAATCGCGGACCAGCGTCGATATCGAGAACGTCTCTGCCGACGAGTAGACCGCTCCGACGATCTCGCCGTCCCGTTCTATGGGGTAGGCCACATGGATGGCGACGCGACCGCTGTCGGTGGGGACCGAGCGCACGCCGCGTTCTCCGGCGAGTGCGGCCTGGACTTCCGGCAGGTCGCCGTAGCGCTCGCCCACGCCCTCCTCGCCACGCGAGTCTGCTATCGCTACGCCCTCTGCATCCAGGACCACGAGGTGCGAGTAGACTGCGGCCGATGCCTCGTCCATCGCTTCGGCGATCTCGGCCTGCGACCCGGCGCCCGCCTCGCTCACGTACTTCGCCGTGAGGAACGCTTCGCTGCTGAGGCGTTCTTCGAGCTTGCGCACGCCGTACGCCTCCAACTCCTGGAGGAAGTACCAAGAGAGCCCGACGGCCGAGAAGACCGCTACTGCCAGCAGCGACAGGAAGAGCCTGGTGCGGATCGAGGTCTGCACGCGGTCTCCGTCCCGTCTACTCGCGGATGCGGTAGCCGTAACCGCGGACGGTCTCGACGAGTCCGGGGTCGGCCGAGGCGGCTTCGAGCTTGTCGCGCAGGCGCTTCACGTGGGTGTCCACGGTCTTCGTCTCGACCAGGAACTCCCAGCCCCAGGCCTGCTTCAGCAGTTGCTCCCGCGTCAGCACCTTACCCGGATAGCGCATGAGCGTGGCCAAAAGTTCGAACTCACGGGGAGTGAGGTCCAAGTCCTTGCTCTTGTAGGTAGCGGTGTGCGCGGCCTCGTCGAGCACGATGCCCTGCACCTCGAGCCGGTCGCCTTTCACCGCATCGGCCTCGTGAGGGGCGTGCGAAGCACGGCGCAGCAGCGCCTTCACGCGCGCCTGCAACTCTCGGATGCCGAAGGGCTTGGTCAGGTAGTCGTCGCCGCCGATCTCGAGCCCTACGACCTTGTCCAGCTCGGTGTCGCGTGCAGACAGGAAGAGGATAGGCACGGCACTGACCTCGCGGATGGAGCGACATACCTCGTAGCCGTCTGCCCCCGGAAGCATGATGTCCAAGATGACGAGGTCGAACTCGCCGTCGCGTATCATCTGCAACGCCTCGTCGCCGTCCTTGGCGACCTCGACGTCGTAGCCCTCCTTGCGCAGGTTGTACGAGACGAACTCGAGGATCGCCTCCTCGTCGTCCACGACGAGCACGTTGTTGCGGGGGTCGGGCATGTGGGGGCTCCTCTCGCTGACCGCGCGAGTGGACTGAGCGGTTTCTCCCGCCGGTCGCGGCGATGATAACATCGGAGTGATGACGGTGGTGGGTGCCCGTTACCTGCCCGTCACTCGCCCATCCGGGAGGAGGACGTGGTGATTCTAGCTGTAGACGTGGGTAACACGCAGACGGTGCTCGGTCTTTTCGAGGGCACAGAACTCGATGGGCACTGGCGCATCCACACCAACGAGGCGCTTACCGCCGACGAGATACGCGTGAAGGTCGCAGGGCTGCTCTTCGCCGACGGTAGGCAGTGGGACGATGTCGAGCGAGTCGTGCTCTCCTCTGTGGTCCCGGCTCTGACGGCCGCTTACGAGGAGATCGCGCTCGAGACCACTGGCATCCCTCCCATGGTCATCGGGCCCGGGCTCAAGACCGGCATGCCGATACGCTACGACAACCCCCACGAGGTCGGTGCGGACCGCATCGTCAACAGCGTTGCCGCCTTCGAGGAGCACGGAGGCCCTGTCATCGTCGTGGACTTCGGCACCGCCACCACCATGGACGTCGTGGACGAGGAGGGCGCCTATCTCGGCGGGGCCATCGCTCCGGGCGTCGAGACCAGTGCGGACGCTCTCTTCTCCCGGGCGGCTCGCCTCTCGAAGGTGGACCTGGAGCCGCCCGACCGCGTCATAGGGACGAACACGCGCGAGTCGGTGCAGGCCGGGCTCGTCCTCGGTGAGGCGATGATGGTGGATGGGCTCGTCCGACGCGCATGGAAGGAACTCTCCGTCGACTCCACGCCGGTCGTTGCCACGGGCGGTCTCGCCGAGATGATGTCGGCGCTCTGCGAGACGGTCACGCATGTGGACGGGGACCTCACTCTCCGCGGCCTGCTGCACATCTACAGACTCAACTCCTGAGCGTCGTCGCCCACGCGACCTCGGCACGACCCCGCTCCTGCGCACCCACCAGGACGCCTCGCCTCATCCGGCGGACCTTTCACCCCTCACGCTCGCTCGCGTCATTGCGTATACTCCTTGTGCACATATCTGTGTACGAAGATGTCAGGCATCGCGCATGAGGATGCCGAGCGCGTTCGTACCTGGTTCCGGGGAGGAGTCCTACGGTGCGCATCTACCGCATCGGCGACAAGGTCGTCAGCCGGGAGAAGATAATCGGTGCGCTCGACGAGATCTTGGCCGAGCGTGAGGCCGGCGCGACCCAGGAAGAGGTCGCGCGCAGCTTCGGGGTGCAGCGCACGTTCGTCTCCTTCCTCGAGTCGCTGGGCGAGATCCGGCGTGGTCCGAGGGTGGCCCTGGTCGGCTTCCCCATAGAGAACGCAGAGGAGGTCAAGGCCCTCGCGGAGGAAAAGGGCATCGACTTCGTCGTAGTCGTCTCGCAAGAGGAGCGCGAGTCGATAGAGAACCTCTCCGGCGCGGATGTCTTCAACCGCCTGCTGGAGACGCTTGCGACCTTGCGCGACCACGACACGGTGATACTCATCGCCTCGGACTGGCGCATCTCCCTCATCGAGAGGATCCTGGGCGCCGACGTCGTGGGCATCCCCTTGGGGCACTCGCCCATACGCGAGGACGTGGCAGTGGACCTGTCCGAGTTGGAGAAACTCCTGGACTCGGTCTTGAAATCCAAGAAGACGAAGGTGCGAAGCGGGCGCATGAGTTCGATGCTCAGAGAGGCGCGCGAGAGGGCTGCGAGGTGGTCTCCATCAAAGAGGTAGTCAGCATATCGATAGGTTCGTCCAAGCGCGACCACGAGGTCGAGATAGACCTGCTGGGCGAGCACTTCAGGCTCCGGCGTGAAGGCACCGACGGGGACATGGAGAAGGCGGCGGCGCGCTTCGCCGAGCTCGATGGCAAAGTGGACGCGTTCGGGGTGGGTGGCACCGACATCTATCTGCGAGCGGCCGGGCACGACTACTACCTCCGCGACACCAAGAAGATCATCAAGGACGTGCACGAGACTCCCGTGGTCTGTGGCACCGGGCTCAAAGGTGCCGTCGAGGCATCGACCGTGCGCTACATGCAAGAAGAACTCGGCCTGGACTTCAAGGGCAAGCGTTGCCTGGTGCCCTCGACCGTCGACCGTTATGGACTGGCCAAGGGCCTCTACGAGGCCGGTTGCGAGATGACCTACGGCGACCTGCTCTTCTCCCTCGGGATACCGATCATGATCCATGACTGGCGCAACGTGAACCGCCTGATCCGCACGATAGCCCCGGTCGCGGTCCAACTGCCGTTCGAGTGGCTCTATCCCACCGGTGACAAGCAGGAGCACTCCGCCGAGCCGGACGGCAAGTATGCAGACCTCTATTACAACAGTGACATAATCGCCGGGGACTTCCACTACGTCTGCCGACACATGCCGGCCGACATGACGGGCAAGTGGATCATCACGAACACCACCACGCCCGCCGACATCGAGGACATGCGCTCCCGTGGCGTCGAGCTGATGGTCACCTCGACCCCTCGTCTGGCGGGACGCTCCTTCGGCACCAACGTCATCGAAGCGACGATGGTCGCCTTGAAGGGCGCGAGCGGCCCGTTGCCTGAAGAGGAGTACATCGCACTCCTCGACGAGGTAGGGTTCAAACCGGACGTGCAGTGGCTGCAGAAGGACTCCTCCGTCCGCTCCCAGGCTTAGGCACCGCGTTTGCTCTCTCCTAGGACGTATGGCGGCATGCAACAAGCATGTCGGATTGGCATTGCGCGAAGTGCGCATGTTACTATCGATGGCGTTCAGGCAGGCAGCGTAGCGGGAAGCGTGGTTCACGCGAACGCGCCGAATACGAGGCGCGTTTTCTAATGCGAGACACGCGAGTCTTTTAGGGCTGCGACGGACATGCCGGGGTGTCGGCGGGTGTGAAGAAGAGGTGACCTGCAAGTGAACAAGCGGGCAAGGATGCGACTGATCGGCGTCACGGCGATCATACTCATCGTAGTCATCGCCATTTTCCTCACTACGGGCTCGAAGGAAGGCGCTTACTACCGCAAGGTATCCGAGATCGTCGGCAACGACGAGTACGTCGGTGAGCGCGTGCGCGTAGGCGGCACCGTCGTGGCCGGTTCGTGGAACAGGCAGTCCAATCCCATGATCTTCGACATCCGCGACGAAGACACCGACTCGGGCCCCACCATCCAGGTCGTCTATCACGGTGGCGTGCCGTCCACCTTCGGCGACGAGGTCGTCGCCATAGTGACGGGCGAGGTCACCGAAGAGGGCACCATCGAATCCAGCGACATGATCACCAAATGTCCCTCGAAGTACGAGTCCTCCAAGGACGCCATCGGCGTGAGCGCGCTCCTCGACAAGGGTGACTCGATGGTCGGCAAGACGGTCAAGATCACCGGATACGTCGTGGGTGACGTCACCGCTCCCGGTGGAGAGACGCGCTTCTACGTGGCCGACGAGAAGGAAGGCGCTGACGAAGGCCTGGGCGTCTTCTACGACCGCGCCCTTCCGGCGGGTATGGATACCGGCACGAAGGTGGTCATCCAAGGCTCTCTGGAGTCCGACGGCATCTTCGCGGCCACCGACGTCTCCCTGCCTGAGGAGGATGCTGAATAACATGCAGACCGTAGGGAACCTCCTCGTCTGGCTGGCCTTGATCGTGGCGGCCGTGTCCATAGGTTCGCTCTTTATGGGCAGGAGAGCAGGCGAAGAGGAGGGCGAGACCCTCACCAACGTCGGGTATGTCGCCACCTTCGGCGTCTTCGGGGCCCTCACCGTCTCGGTCACCATCCTGGTCGCCGCGTTCTTCCAGGAGAACTTCGCGTTCATGTACGTGGCCGAGAACCACTCCACCGACGTATCCAGCATCGCGTGGCTCTACGACCTTTCAGGCTTGTGGGCCGGTCGCGAGGGCTCGCTCCTGTTCTGGGCATGGCTGGTGGCGCTCTTCGGCGCTTACGTCGCATACCGACGGATACACGAGACCGACGAGTTGTCGAACATGTCGCTGCTCGTCTTCAACATCATCCAGGTCTTCTTCCTGGTCTCGCTGCTCATAGACAAGAACAACCCGTTCAAGACGACCCCGGCGGCTTGGCTCGGTCCGAACGGCGAGCTCATGGCGGCCGTGGCGATGAACCCCCTGCTGCAGCACTGGGCGATGATCCTGCATCCCCCCACGCTGTTCGTGGGCTATGCGGGACTCTCCGTCCCGTTCGCTTTCGCGATAGGTGCGCTGATCGTGGGCGACGGCTCCAAGAAGTGGGTCGTCATCACCGACCGGATAACGGTGTTCGCCTGGCTGTTCTTGGGGATAGGCATAGGACTGGGCGCGATATGGGCCTACGTGGTGCTCGGCTGGGGCGGTTTCTGGGCGTGGGACCCCGTGGAGAACGCCAGCCTGCTCCCGTGGCTGACCGGCGTCGGGCTCTTGCACAGCTTCACCATCTACCGTCGCCGTGGGGCCTTCAAGAAGTGGGCGGTCATCATGGCGACCGCCACCTTCATCCTCGTCATCCTGGGCACCTTCATCACCCGTTCCGGCGTCATCCAGTCGGTGCATGCCTTCGCCAAGGACCCGCTCTCGCTCTTCGTCTTCCTCTCGATGATGATCCTCGCAGCCATCGCGGCAGTGGTAGGACTCGTCATCCGCTCCAAGGAGTTCGAGGGCGCTGACGAGTTCGAGTCTTTGACCTCGAAGGAGTCCGCTTACTACTTCAACAACGTGCTGATGCTGGTCGCAGCGGTGGTCGTCGCCGGCCTCACCATGTCGCCCGCTTTCGGGGGCAAGTCCTACGGAGCGGAGACGTACAACGCCATCGCCAGGCCGGTCGGCATCCTCTACGTCCTCATCATGGCGGTCTGCCCCATACTCTCTTGGGGCAAGACGGACGGTGCGACGTTCTGGAAGCGCATCAAGTGGCCGGTCATCACGGCAGGGGTGCTCACTGCGCTCCTCGGCGTCATCTGGTGGGTCGAGCTCTGGCCGAACTACCTCGTCGAGAACCCTGCCGCCAACCCGCTGACATCGGTCGTCCACGGCTGGGAGGCGCTCATCGGCCTTGCGACGGGAGCGCTGGCCATCACGGTCGCCGTCTACCTGTTCGCGGACGGGGCGCGTAAGCGCTCGGCGGCCAAGGGCGAGGGCTATCTCACGTCCCTGTGGCGCATCATCACCAAGGCGCGCACCCAGTCGGGCGGATACATCACCCATCTAGGCGTAGGCATCATCCTCATCGGGCTGGTCGGCTCGACGATGTTCGTCAACGAGCAGATGGCGACCGTGGACACCGTGGAGGGCGCACAGTTCGAGGTGGGCCACTATACCTTCACCTACCAGGGCATAGTGCAAGAACAACTCGAGAACGGCGACATCGTCACGAACGTGACCTTCGACGTCGACAAGGACGGTGAGCACATAGCCACGGCAGCGCCGGGCAAGATCGACTTCTACCGTCAGCAACAGACCAAGCTCAACGCAGACCTGATAGTCGAGCCGCTGCACGACCTCTTCGTGGTATACCAGGGCGGTGAGGGTGAGATCATCTCGATGCAGGTGAAGATAAACCCGCTCATCTCTTGGGTATGGGCTGGCTTCCTGCTCACCATCGTGGGGACGGCGCTGGCATCGTATCCTAAGAAGCGTGCTGTGCCGGCATAGGGGAGCGTCTTGAGCGAGTCTGCGAACGGGAAGGCCGTGGAGGTCCGGGAACTCTCCCGGCTCTTCGGCGTCCGCAAAGCGCTCGACTCCATCTCCTTCGACCTCCCGTACGGGGCGTTCCTCTCCATCTTCGGCCCCAACGGGGCTGGCAAGACCACGCTCGTCAAGGTCCTCACCACGCTCACCGCTCCCTCCAAGGGCAAGGCGTTCGTGGGCGGGCTGGACGTGGTCGAGGATGCCGTTGAGCTCCGCCACCGCATAGGCCTGATAAGCCACAACCCGCTGCTCTACCCTGACCTCTCCGCCGAGGAGAACCTGGAGTTCTTCGCGGACATGTACGGGGTGGCCGACGTCTCCGGTCGCGTGCACGAACTGCTGGTTGCCGTCGAGCTCGACCATCGCCGTCACGACGCCGTGCGCACCTTCTCGCGCGGCATGCTGCAGCGCCTCTCCATCGCGAGAGCGCTCCTGCACCGCCCCGAGGTCTTGTTCCTGGACGAGCCGTACAGCGGGCTCGACCCTCACGCCGTCGACATCCTCGATGCGCTCATCGAGCAGATCCGCGAAGACCACACCTTCGTGATGATCAGCCATGACCTGACCAAGGGCCTCGAGCTGTGCTCGCACGCGCTCATCCTTGCGAAAGGCGAGATCGTGCTCTACTCGCCCAAGACCGAGATAGACCCGGAGCAGTTCTCCGACACCTACCGCTCCATCGTCGGGATGGGGGTGGCGTGATGGTCGCTGGCGGGAGTCCCGACAACGGCACGGTGGCCGCCACGGCCCCGTCGCGCTCGCTGTCCTGGCGACAGTACAAGGCGATCCTGCGCAAGGACATCGCCATGGAGCTGCGCACCAAAGAGATGGTCACCTCGATGGGCATCTACGCGCTGCTCACGATGGCCGTCTACCAGATCGCTCTCTCGCAGGCCGGCTCGGCCTTCGATGTCCGTCAGATCGCCGCGGGACTGCTCTGGCTCGCCTTCATCTTCACGTCCATGCTCGGCCTGAACCGCTCCCTGGTCCACGAGAAGGACCAGGGCTGCCTGGAGGCGCTGCTGCTCTCGCCCGTGGACCGACCGGTCATATTCTTCGCCAAGGCATCCGGCAACCTCATCTTCCTCCTGATAGTCGAGGCGCTCACCGTCCCCATATTCGCGCTACTCTTCCTGCAGCAGGGCGGGTATGCGCCCGGGGCCTGGTGGATGGTGCCGCTCGTGCTCCTCGTCGGCTCGGTGGGCATCTCGGGCGTCGGCACGCTGCTCGCCACGATGTCGGTCAACACCAAGGGCAAGGACTTTGTGCTCGCCGTCCTGATGGTCCCTCTGATGTATCCTTTGCTTCTAGCCGCGGTGTCGGCCACGACCGCTGCCGTGTTGGGGGGCGACGGAGCGCTCCAGCAGTTCTGGCAGGGGATCGGGATGGCTGTCGGCTACGATGCGATCATGCTCCTGGCCGCATACGCGCTCTACGAGTTCGTCGTGGGGGCGTGAGATGAAGACTCTCGGGAGGGAGACGACGTGAAACAGTTGAAAGTCGCGATCGTGCTGCTGGTGATAGGTGGCCTGCTCACGACGACGGCCTTCCTGATGGCCTTCTTCACCGCCGAGGTCCAGAGTTTCGGCACGGTCACGTTCACAGAGCCGATCGAGACCGTCTTCCCGCTGGTGGGCACGAACGAAGCAGGCCTGCAGTACGGGCGGCCGTGGCTGAGCCAGAAGATCTTCTACTTCCATGTGCCGGTGGCCGAGGCGTCCTTCCTCGTCCTACTCATCTCCGCCTACTTCGCGATCCGCTTCCTGATGACGCGGCGTCGCGAGTACGACACGCGCTCGAGGATAGCCATGGAGACGGCGCTGCTCTTCGTCACGCTCACGATGATCACCGGGGTGCTGTGGACCAAGGCGTCGTGGGACGTGTGGTGGGACTGGGAACCGCGACTGACCACCTACTTCGTGATGATGCTGATGATGATCGCCTACTTCGTGCTGCGCAGTTCGGTCGAGGACGAGGAGCGCAGGGCGCTGTATGCGGCGGTCTTCGCGATACTGGCGGCCATCAACGCGCCGATATCGTTCATGATCACGCGCATCGTCCCGTCGAGCCATCCCGTCGTCTTCAAGTCGGGGTTCGCCACGTCCAACCTCGTCCCGTTCATCATCGGGCAGGTCGGGATGCTCATGATAGGTTTCGCCATCTACACGATGAGGATGAGCGAGGAACGCTTGGGAGAGAGGATCGAGGTCGCCAAGGAGGCACTCGAGGGCCGGTGATGCCGGAATCTCTCCGGGTGCAGTGATAGGGATGCTCGTCGAGAGACGTCGAGAAGGAGGTTTGTGAGGGATGGACCCCACCAATGCGGAACTGTATGCGCTGGCGTTGCACGATGCTCCCTACGTGATAGCCGCCTACGCTATCCTTTGGGTCGCACTCGTCGGATATGTGACGATGGTGTTGCGTCGGATAATGCGCCTCGAGAAAGAAGTGGGCGCCCTGGAGGGTTCGCTGGAGCGTCGCGAGGGCAAGTAGCGTCACGTCGCCTCCTCGTGCCGCCCCGGCCTGCCGGGATGTGCGGCCACGTAGAGGCGGCTGGTGACGCGGAGCATCCGGACACTCGGGAGGGGAGGTACGCATGATAGAACAGGCAGCGGTCGTCTCGTTCTGGCTTGCGCTCGCCCTCCTCGCATGCGCGACGGTCCTCTACGCGTACCAGTTCCTCATGAAGCGGGCATCGCTCTCCTTCTGGGCCCGCATGTTCACCGGCGCGAGCTTCATCGTGTTGACTGCAGCCATCGGCCTGCGCTCCACGGTCACCGGGGGTACCGAGCTCACGGGCGCCAACCAACTCGCTCTGGTCGCCTGGGCGCTCCTGCTCGTCTACTTCATCGTCGAGCATCTCATCAAGATCAAGGTCTACGGGACCTTCCTCGTGCCTCTGGCGCTGGTCTTCCTCATCGTCTCGCAGTTCCTCTCGACGGGGGAGGCGACCAACCTTTCTGCCGAGGCCATCCAGCAGTTGGACTCGTGGCGCGTCGGCGTGCACGTCGCCCTCATAGTCTTCGCCAACGTCGGCTTCATCATCGGAGGTCTGGCCTCCGCCCTCTATCTGATCCTCGACCGCCAACTCAAGAGCCACAAGACGACCGGCGTCTTCAAGCGCCTGCCCTCGCTCGCGCAGATGATGACGCTGGCACGCCGCTCGATCGCATTCGCCTTCCCCGTCTATTCGGCAGGGATGCTCCTCGGCGTCATCCGGGCCATCGAGACCGATGTCAGCGGCTGGTGGGCCGATCCTCGCGTGATGATGTCAGGCGTGGTGTGGCTGACTTTCGGCGTCTACCTGGTGCGTCTGTACCTCCATGGCGTCTCCTCCCGCACGGCATCGTGGATCGCCGTCTTCGGGTTGGTGGCCGTCCTCGTCTTGGCGGTACTTGCCAGAACGCTCCCGGCGGGGTTCCATATCTTCGGGTTGTGATTTCCCGTCTTTCGTTCTGAGAAGCCGGAACCTGAAAGGACCTCGATGGCCGAAGACTGTTCGACCCCCTATTACCCCGTGTGTCTCGACCTCCACGACCGCTTGGTCGTGATAGTGGGTGGAGGCAAGACGGCCGAGAGCAAGGCGATAACGCTTCTGCGCTACGGGGCCGACGTGCTCGTCGTGTCGCCACAGGTGACCCCGGCGCTCGATGCTCTCGTGGCCGAAGGTCTCGTCGAGCACGAGGAGCGCGGGTACGTCCGGGGCGATCTTGCCGGAGCCTTCCTCGTGGTCTGCGCGACGGACTCCGACGAGACGAACCGAGCCGTCTACCAGGAGGCCGAGAGCCTCGGATGCCTGGTCAACGTGGTCAAGGACCCGGACCTGCGCAACTTCATCGTGCCCACCGTGGTCAAGCGAGGCCCCTTGCAGATAGCGATATCCACGTGCGGTGCCGCTCCGGCGGTGGCCAAGAAGATCCGCAGGGACTTGGAGAAGCAGTACGGACCGGAGTGGGAGGACTACGTCCGTCTGGTGGGGGAGGTGCGCCGTCTCGTGCGCGAGCGCATTCCCGGTGGCGACGAGGTGCACGAGCCTGTCTACGAGGCGATAGCCGCCTCCGACCTGCGTGAGCGCATCGCTTCAGGCGAGACTCCGAGTGCCGAGGAGGTCTTCGCCGAGTTCGCCTACGAGGAGCCGCGCGAGGTCGGCGAGCCTGCCGAAGGCGCTTCCTCAGAGAGCGGGGATTGAGGTGTTCGAGGGGATACATGCGCTGGTGAACGGCGGCTCGAGTGGCATCGGCCTGGCTGTCGCCACTAGGCTAGCCGAACGTGGCGCCGACGTCAGCATAGTGGGGCGCACCCGCGAGAAGCTCGAGGTGGCTGCCGAGGTCATCTCGAAGGCACGGGCCAGCGACACCCAGCAGGTCCGCACGCACTCGGCAGACCTCTCCGACTTCGAGCAGGCCAAGGATGCCGTGGACACCCTCGTCGCCGCGGGAGGAGTGCCTTCCGTGGTCGTCAACAGCGCGGGCGTCATCCTGCCCGGCGTGTTCGAGACGATGCCGCTCGAAGACATCGAGTGCAACATCGACTGCGGTTTCTGGAGCGTGGTCTGGCCGTGCCGTGCCGTGGTGCCCTACATGACCGCCGCGGGTCGGGGGCATATCGTCAACGTCTCCAGCGTGGCCGGTTTCCTGGGAATCTACGGCTATACGGGGTATTCGGCCGCCAAGTACGCCGTCATGGGCTTCACTGAGGCCCTGCGCTTCGAGATGAAGCCGGCCGGCGTGCATGTGAGCGTGTGCTGCCCGCCCGACACCGACACTCCGGCGCTGGAGCGCGAGAAGACGATGCGTCCACCGGAGACCGAGATCATCGCGGGCAACATCAAGCCGGTCTCGCCCGGCGTGGTCGCAGACGCCATCATCCGTGGGATAGAGAAGGACCGCTACTACATCATCCCCGACGCGACCAGCCGTTTCTACTTCCGCCTGAAGGGGCTTTGGCCCGAACTCTTCTTCTCGATAGTGGACAAGGATGTCAAGAAAGCGCGCTAGCACCACGCATCCTCAGGTGGTAGAATCGTACCTGTTCAGGCAGCATGCAGAAGGTGCGTGGAGTCATGCGTACTTGTTTTCGCCCTCGCCGGGCCTGCTTGCCTGAACAACACGCACCGCTCCGGCGAGGGCGTACCTTTGCCCTGATGGGTGAAGGGTGGTCGCGGTCAGGGAGGACTGCGGACAGGAACATGGGAATGGGGGCTTGAGAGGGGCCCCGAGGCGACGCCAGATAGGCGGGATGCGGACAGAATGCACCTCACGCTCGTCGGACTCAGTCACAAGACCGCTCCGGTCGAGATTCGCGAGAAGTTGACCTTCCCTGCGAGCCGCCAGGAGGAGGCCATCGCTATCCTGACGCAATCGTCCGACGTCGCAGAGGTGCTCATCCTCTCCACCTGCAATCGCACGGAGATCTACGCGGTCACCGGCGCAGATGTCGACGGGCCGGGCGCCATCATCGACTTCCTCACCGACTATCACAATCTGGACCGCCACGAACTGATCCGATACCTCTACATCTACGAAGGCGAGCCGGTCGTCCGTCATCTGTTCCGGGTGGTCTCCTCGCTCGACTCGATGGTGGTGGGCGAGGCCCAGATACTCGGTCAGGTCAAAGAGGCCTACGAGCACGCCTTCGAGCACAGCGGCACCGGCCGCATCTTCAACAAACTCTTCCGCCAGAGTTTCGAGGTCGGCAAGCGTGTGCGCAACGAGACCGCCATAGGCGAGGCGGCCGTCTCCATCTCGTATGCTGCCGTCGAACTCGCCAGGAAGGTCTTCGACACGCTGGAGGGCCGCAAGGTCTTCATCGTGGGTGCGGGCAAGATGAGTGAGTTGACCGCCAAGCATCTCGTGAGCAGCGGCGTGACCGACGTGTTCGTGGCCAACAGGACCTACGAGCGGGCCGTCGAGATGGCCGCCGCCTTCTCCGGCAAGGCCGTCCCCTACGAGGACCTCGCAAGCAATCTGTCCAAGGCCGACATCCTCATCTCCTCGACCGCCGCGACCACCTACGTCATAGACAAACCGATGATCGCCGAGGCCATGAGGGCACGTCGCGGCAACCCGCTGTTCCTCATCGACATCGCCGTGCCGCGCGACATAGACCCGGCCGTCAACGAGGTCGGCGACGTGTTCTTGTACGACATCGACGACCTCAACGGTGTGGTCGAGGCCAACATCGAGGAGCGCATGAGGGAGGCCGAGAAGGCCGAGGCCATCATCGCCGAGGAGATGGCGGCTTTCGAGGCATGGCTGGAGTCCATGGAGGTCGTGCCGACGGTCGCTGCCATCCGCGCCAAGGCCGAGCAGGTGCGTCAGGCCGAGCTCGAGAAGGCGATCAAGCGGCTCGGGGGACTGAGCGAGAAGGAGCTCAAGGTCATAGACGCGATGTCGTGCGCGATCGTCAACAAGATGCTGCACGGCCCGACCAAGCGCCTCAAGGACATCTCCGGAGAGCGTTACGGCGTGGCCTACATCGAGGCCGCGCGCTACCTCTACGGCCTGGACGAGGACGCCGATGGCAAGAGTCGCCAGTTCGGGCTGTTCAAGTCCATACTCGGCAAGGCGAAGGGCGCTCAGGCGGGCGAGGGGGGCGCGGAGTCCTGCTCGTCTGACGCTGCAGACACGGGCGAGTTGGGAGACACCGTTGGCTTCTGAACACACCGACCGCAAGCGACTGGTCATAGGCACGCGCGGTAGCAAGTTGGCGCTGTGGCAGTCCGAGCACGTGAAAGAGCGCCTCGAAGAGGTCACGGGCCTGCCCGTGGACATCGAGATCATAAAGACCACCGGCGACAAGATACTCGATGTCCCCCTGGCCAAAGTGGGCGGCAAGGGGCTTTTCACGAAGGAGATCGAGGTGGCGCTCGCGGCAGGCGAGGTCGATCTGGCCGTGCACTCGATGAAGGACGTCCCGACAGAACTGCCCTCCGGTCTTTACATCGCCGCGATGCTCGAGCGAGCCGACCCGCGCGACGCGATAGTGAGCGGCGCCGGATACGACCTCGACACGCTGCCCGAGGGCGCGAAGGTGGGCACCAGCAGTCTCAGGCGTCGGGCGCAGTTGGCGCACATCCGGCCCGACCTCGAGATCGTCGACGTGCGCGGCAACCTGGACACGCGCATGCGTAAGGCCGAGGAGGGTGATCTGGACGCGGTCATACTGGCGAGCGCCGGCATCACCCGCATGGGCTGGGCCGACCGCATCACCGCCTACATCCCTGCACAGCAGATGGTCTCGGCGGTGGGGCAGGGCGCCATCGGCATCGAGATACGCGAGGACGACGAGTACATGCGGCACGTCATGGAGGCCATCGGCCACCCGGCCACCATGGAGTGCGTGACCGCCGAGCGCGTGGTCATGCGTCGCTTGGAAGGCGGCTGCCAGGTGCCGATAGGTGCCTATGCCCGTTACGAGGACGGCGCGCTCGTCATGGACGGGCTCGTGGGCTCGGTGGACGGCAAGCAGATAGTGCGCGACCAGATAGCCGCCGACGCCGGTGACCCTCAGGGCCTCGGCGAGGCGATGGTCGAACGCCTGCTCTCGCTCGGTGCAGGCGAGATCCTGGCCGAGGTGCGAAGGGCCGCCGAGGAGGCCGACGGCAGGGTGGACGGGCTCACAGGCAAGTAGGCAGGGGTATCCGTGGGACGCTTCGATTCCGACAACCCGCTCTCCGGACGTACCGTCATCGTGACGCGGGCACGTGCTCAGGCCGCTGCCTTCTCCGACCGGCTCGCCGCGTACGGAGCCGAGGTGCTCGCCTTCCCCACCATCGAGATAGTGGGGCCCGAGTCCTGGGAGCCGGTGGACGAGGCGATCTCGGACCTCTCCTCATACGACTGGGTCGTGTTCTCGAGCGTCAACGCGGTGGAGGCGTTCTTCGGGCGCATGGCCGAGCGCGGCGTCGACTCCCGCGCTCTGACGGGCTGCCGCATCGCAGCGGTCGGGCCTGCCACGGCATCCGCTTGCGAGGACCACGGCATCACCGCCGACTACGTCCCGGACAGATACGTCGCTGAAGGTCTCATCGAAGGCTTTCTCGAGCGAGGGGTGGGCGAGGGCACCCGCTTTCTCCTGCCGCGTGCGCTCAAGGCGAGAGAGGTCCTGCCGGAGACACTGCGCGAGCGTGGTGCTACCGTGGATGTCGCGGTCGTCTACAGGACGGTCGCAGGCAAGGGCGATTCGGCGGTGATGGAGCGCATCGCCGCAGGTGGCGTGGACGCCATCACGTTCACCTCCTCTTCGACGGTGAGCAACTTCGCACGCTTGGCGAAAGAGATGCTCGGTGAGGACACGGACGTGGCGGCCCTGATGGACGGCGTGACCGTCGCCTCGATAGGGCCGGTGACGAGCAAGACTGCCCGGGAGCACGGACTTTCGGTGGCCGTGGAGCCGAAGGAGCACACGGTCGAGGGGCTCGCAGACGCACTGGCGGCACATCTCGCAAACGAGGGTGCGGACAAATTGACAACGTAGTGTCTGCTCGGCAGACTATTGTGTGCTTTCGCCCCGGAACGCGACGTGCAGGGCGGGAGCGCATAGATGGGGACGTGGCTCAGTTGGGAGAGCGCTGCCTTCGCAAGGCAGAGGTCGGCGGTTCGAGTCCGCTCGTCTCCACCAAAAGAACCTGTCGAGGCGGTCCGTGGGTCGGAGCGCCTCGATTGTTTGGAGGACATCCAGCCAGCCCGCTGACGGCGGGACAGGAGAGTGAGGAGACGTCACCATGATGGGAGCACCGACAGGCTTCGAGGCACAGTTCCAGCAGTTCGTCTACTACGCGGGGCCGATAATCCAGTTGCTCTACTGGGCGGTCATGATCGTCGCTGCGCTCTGGGCGGTCTACCTCTTCAAGCGCTGGGTGGATTTCCAGGTCGGCTCCGGCGAGGAGGGAGCCCCTGAGTCCTCCGACGTCGAAAGTTCCGCAGGCTCCGTGGACGTCGAGGAGTTCGTCGATTAGCCACGTGTACCGCGTGTAAGGTGACCGTAAGGCAGTCAAGACCCGAGGAAGGCCTATCATGCAGTTTCCCGAGTACAGACCCAGGAGGTTGCGCTCCTCCGAGACGCTGCGCTCCATGGTCCGCGAGACCGCGCTCGATGTGAGCGACCTCATCTACCCGCTGTTCGTGAAGTTCGGCAAGGATGTCCACGAAGAGGTCCCCTCGATGCCCGGCGTCTTCCAGATATCGGTCGACCGTCTGGCCGAGGAGATCGATGAGGTCAAGACGCTCGGCATTCCCGCGGTCATCCTGTTCGGCCTGCCGGAGACCAAGGACGAGGCCGGCACTGGCGCGTATGCCGAGGACGGCATCGTGCAGCAGGCCATCCGCGAGATAAAAGCGCACGACGAGGAGTTCTTCGTCATCACGGACGTGTGCATGTGCGAGTACACCAGCCACGGCCACTGTGGTGCGCTCGACGAGCACGGCTGCGTGCTCAACGACGTGACACTGGAGTTGCTCGCCCAGGTCGCCGTCTCGCACGCCGAAGCGGGCGTGGACATGGTCGCCCCCTCCGACATGATGGACGGCCGGGTGGCTGCCATCCGTTCCGCACTGGACGCCGAGGGCTTCACCGACATCCCGATCATGTCGTATGCGGCCAAGTATGCCTCCTCCTACTACGGCCCGTTCAGGGACGCCGCCGACTCCGCTCCGGCCTTCGGCGACCGCCGCGCCTACCAGATGGACCCCGCCAACGCCGAGGAGGCGCTGCGCGAGGTCGCTCTCGACATCGAGGAGGGCGCAGACATCGTCATGGTCAAGCCGGCGCTCGCCTACATGGACATCATCTGCCGGGTGCACGAAGAGTTCGGCTGGCCGACCGCCGCCTACAACGTGAGCGGCGAGTACGCGATGGTGAAGGCGGCTGCCGCCAACGGATGGATCGACGAGAAGCGCGTGGTACTCGAGACCCTCACTGCCTTCAAGCGTGCCGGCGCGAAGATGATCCTCACCTATCACGCGAAGGATGCGGCGCGCTGGCTGGCCGAGTGAGCAACAGTGTCCTTCACAGAAGGATATAAATATATATTTGTTTCCTTGATAGAAGGAAATAAATATACTAAAGTGTCCTTGACGAAGGGACACATCTTATGAGCGCGGCACTTCAGCAACTCATCGAGGAGTTCCAAGGACGTTCTCTGCCTGATCTCACGCAGCGTGATCTCGTTCTACCGGAAGCACCTGATGTTGCAACCGTGCTGATCGGCATGCGGCGCTCCGGTAAGACCTACACTCTCTATCAGGAGATGCAACGTCTTCTCGATGAAGGTGTGGACAAGCGCTGCCTGCTTTATCTGAATCTCGAGGACGACCGGCTAGGAGTCCCGACGCTCGAGACTCTTTCTAAAGCGTTAGAGACGTTCTATCGCATGAATCCTGAGGCCAGAGCCAAAAGAGCATACCTTTTCTTCGATGAGATACAAGTCGTTCCCGAGTGGTCCAGATTCGCGCGAAGAATCCTGGACACAGAGCGAGTCAGACTCTACCTGACAGGTTCGTCGGCAAAGCTCTTATCCACCGAAGTGGCGACCGAGTTCCGCGGGCGGGGATCGGCCGTAGAGGTCCTCCCGTTCAGTTATGTCGAGTCTGCAAGGCATGCAGGCATCGGGGATCTTCAGCATCCCATAGGGTCGACGACCCGCTCCAGGATGGAGGCGCATCTCGACTTCTACTTGAAAGCGGGGGGGTTTCCCGCAGTTCAGGGTCTGGATGAGGTGGAGCGGATACACACCCTTCAGGACTATGTCGAACTGGTGGTGGTCCGGGACGTCATAGAGCGATATGGTGGCCCGGCTCCGCATATCGCAAGATGGTTCGCACTCGCACTCCTTCGTCAGAGTGGGAGCCTCTTCTCAGTGAACAAGATCTACAACACGATGCGCTCACAAGGTTTCGAAGTGAGCAAGGATACGCTATATGGGCTTCTGGATCATCTTGCAGACGCGTATCTCTTGGCTCCGGTATCGATATTCAAGATCTCGCATTCAGAGCGATCGAGGGCCAGGCGGAAGATATATGCCATAGATTCCGGTCTTGCCTTCGCCATATCCACTGCGGCAGCGAAGAACATCGGCGCAAGACTGGAGACAGCGGTCTATGTAGAGCTGAGACGCCGGTTCGGCCGTTTACGCGAGGGTGCGATATCCTACTACCTCACCGAAGGTGAGCACGAAGTCGATTTCGTAGTAGGAGATGTGGATGCCGATGAGCCTCAGGAGTTGATCCAAGTATGCGCCGACCTTACCAAGCCTGAGACCATGGACAGAGAGAGACGATCTCTTGAGGAGGCCATGCGGGAACTCGGGATTCATGGAGCGACGATCGTGTCACTCTTTCACGAAGAAAGCATACGGACGGATGCGGGTGACATCGAAGTGATACCGGCGTGGAAGTGGTTCTCCGGCATACGGCCCGTGTGATATGAACAGACTGAGACCAGGAAGAAGACGACATGACTGATGATGTAGACAACGCTGATGTGCGTCCGGACGTAGACCTCGAGCAGGATCTGGGCAAGGCTCCCTCCGGCCACCCCGGCGGACACCCCGGCGGTCACCCTGCAGGCGTCGAGCGGCAACGTCACGGCGGCGCGCGTTCTGTCGGTTTCCAGCCCGGTGGGGGCCCGGCTGCCAAGGCATACGAGGAGCGCACGGGCATCAAGGCCCCCCGCCTGATCGCCTGGGAGATAACGCGCTCGTGCAACCTCTCCTGCGCACACTGCCGTGCTGCGGCGGAGTTCGGCTCCTACCCCGGCGAACTCACCTTGGACGAGATCAAGGCGGTCCTAGACGACATCGTCACGATCTCCAACCCCATCATCATCCTCACAGGCGGAGAGCCGCTGATGCGCCCCGACATCTGGGAGATCATCGACTACTGCCACGAGAAGGGCACGATGCCGGTCATCGGGACGAACGCCACGCTGATAACCGACGAGATCGCCGAGAAGATGGTCGAGCACGAGATACCGCGCATCAGCGTCTCGATAGACTTCCCGACTGCAGAGGAGCACGACAAGTTCCGCGGTCAGCCGGGATGCTTCGACAAGTCCATCGAGGGCATCAAGATAGCCAAGCGTCACGGCGTCGGAGTGCAGATCAACACCACCGTCACCAAGTTGAACGCCGACAAGGTCGCAGACATCCACGACCTGGCCGAAGACCTCGGCGTGGACGCCTTCCATATCTTCATGCTCGTGCCCACCGGACGCGGCTCCGAACTCCTCGAGCAAGAACTCCCCCCCGAGGAATACGAGCGCGTGCTCACCTGGGCGTACCACCGCCAGAAGACGAGTCCTCTGCACTTCAAGCCCACCGACTCGCCGCACTACTATCGCATCATCCGTCAGTTGGCCAAGGAGGAAGGCCGCAAGGTCACCCGCGAGGAGTACGGCCTGGATGCGATGACGCGCGGCTGCCTCGCCGGCATAACCTTCTGCTTCATAAGCCATGTGGGCGACATACAGCCGTGCGGGTATTTCGACATGCAACTCGGCAACGTCAAGGACCAGCCGTTCAGCAAGATATGGACGGAGTCGAAGGTCTTCAACGACCTGCGCGACTACTCGCTGCTCAAAGGCAAGTGCGGCGCGTGCGAGTACAAGGCGGTCTGCGGAGGATGCCGTGCCCGCGCGCTGGAGATCACCGGCGACTACCTCGCATCCGAGCCGTACTGCATCTACGAGCCGCCTGGCTGGAAAGGCGAGGACGAGAGCGAGAGCGAGGGCTAGGGCAAGCGAGCAAGACGGGATGCCGCCCGCCAAGACCTCCCGTTACGGTAGAATCGTGCGACGACCGACCGGCTAGCATCATCCGCCGTTCACGGACATAGAAAGGCGTGTCAGACATGGGTAGCAAGTCTTCCGAGTTCTTCCACTCCGCCTGCCGATCCATCCCCGGTGGCGTCAACTCGCCGGTCCGCGCTTTCAAGAGCGTGGGCACGGAGCCCATCTTCTACGACAGGGCCAAGGGCTCGAGGGTCTGGGACATAGACGGCAACGAGTACATAGACTTCGTCGCCTCGTGGGGGCCGATGATACTGGGTCATGCTCCCGAGATGGTCCTGGATGCCGTTCGCGAGCAGTTGGACAAGGGCACGAGTTACGGTGCGCCCACCTGCGTCGAGGTCACCATGGCCGAGGCGGTGGTGAACGCGGTGCCCAGCGTGGAGATGGTTCGCTTCGTCTCCAGTGGCACCGAGGCTACGATGAGTGCCATCCGCCTGGCTCGCGGGTACACCGGTCGCGACAAGTTCATCAAGTTCGAGGGCAACTACCATGGTCACTCCGACGCGCTGCTGGTTGCTGCCGGCTCGGGGCTCGTCACCCTCGGTATCCCCTCGACGCCGGGCGTGACGAGGGGTGCTGCTGCCGACACCATCGTGCTGCCCTACAACGACCTGGATGCGGTGGCAGCGGTGCTGCAGGACGATGCCGACAACGTGGCCGCCATCATCTTGGAGCCGATAGCAGGCAACATGGGCGTGGTCCCGCCGGCCGAGGGCTTCCTCGTCGGCCTGCGTGCGCTGTGCGACTCCTACGGCGTCGTCCTCATCTTCGACGAGGTCATCACCGGTTTCCGCGTGGGCCTGGGAGGCGCACAGGAACTCTACGGCGTCACGCCGGATCTGACCACCTTGGGCAAGATCATAGGCGGTGGCTTCCCCGTCGGCGCCTTCGGGGGCAAGCGCGAGATCATGGAGCAACTGGCTCCGGTCGGCCCCGTCTACCAGGCAGGGACGCTTTCCGGCAACCCCGTGGCGATGGTCGCGGGACTGGCCACCATAGCCACCTTGCAGGAAGAAGGGGTCTACGAGGAACTGGACCGCAAGGGCGCCAGACTCTCCGAGGGTCTTGCCGAGGCAGCCGAGGCCGCAGGCGTGCCCGTCTTCCAGACCCGCGTGGGCTCGATGTCGTGCATGTTCTTCACCGACCAGCAGGTGCGCGACTGGGAGAGCGCCTCGACCTGCGACACGGACCGCTATGCCGCTTACTTCCGGGGCATGCTCGAGCGCGGGTTCACCATCGCACCCAGCCAGTTCGAGGCCACGTTTGTGAGCACGGCACACAGCGACTCCGACATCGACTCCTTCGTGACAGCGGCTGCCGAGGTGCTCAAGGGGCTGTAAGAAGGGCGAGCTCCACTTATCGGAAATAACGGAAATCACGCACGTAAAATGCTATGATATAGGCATGGATTCGCAGCCTACACTCACTATCCGCGAGGCGGCAG
>CAYWAF010000014.1:0-22657 GCA_964456355.1 uncultured Eubacteriales bacterium
AAGAGGTCTCCATCTATCCGGAGTCTCTAACCCCCGGGAACTTTACACGTCCATGCTTTCTTCACGTGATTCCTGACAGAACGAGGGGTATGTACCTCTAAAGTGTAGATGAAAATGCTTTTCAATAAGCCGACGGGAGGTGGCCGGTGCAGGAGTGGGGACAAGACTGGGAGAGCGTGTTGAGCGAGTCGGGCCATCGAGTGACCGCATCCAGGCGGGCCATCGCCAGAGTGCTCGCCGAGGCCCAGGAGCCCTTGAGTCATCGCATGGTCCTGGAGCGTGCTCGCGCGTTCCATCCTGAGTTGGGACTGGTGACCGTCTATCGCACGCTCGACCTTTTCGCCGAACTCGGCCTCACCCGCAAGGTGCACAGCGACCATGACTGTTCAAGCTGCATGCCATCGAACTCGGGACACAACCATGCCCTGGTGTGCACCGAGTGCGGCGCAGCCATCGAGTTCCCGTGCACCGACGACGTGGCAGACCTGATAACCAGGATAGAGTCGTCCACGGACTTCGAAGTCCACAGTCACCTGTTGCAACTGTCGGGCCTTTGCGGAAGATGCAGGGCTGCCAGAGAAGCGAGGCGTGACAAGGCCTCGCATCCGAGTCCACAGAGACCGCATGGAGTGAAGGTAGGATCATGAGGATGTCACATGGACGCAGATGGGTAGCGGTCATGGTCACGGTCATGCTCGTGACGACACTCTTGCCCCTTACGGCCTGCTCTACGGACCGCACCGACACGGAGGACGCCACCACCGACGGACTCGTCGTCGTCACCACCGTGCTCCCGATGAAATGGCTCATAGAGCAGGTCGGCGGGGAAGACGTGCGTGTGACGGCGATGGTCGAACCCGGAGAAGATCCGCACACGTACGAGCCCTCCCCTGCCGATCTCCGCTCTTTGAGCGAGGCGGACGCCTACGTGACGGTGAGCCTGGAGTTCGAGGACGCATGGCTTCCGCGCTTCACCTCCGCCAACCCCCAGATGGAGGTGATAGATGCCACGGTCGATGTCGAGCCCCTCGATGCCGAAGACGAGCATGGCGAGAAGGACCCGCACGTTTGGACATCACCTGCCGCGATGAAAGTCATGGGCGCCACTATAGCCGAGCATCTCGCCTCGCTGGACCCTGAGAACGCCGAACATTACGAGGAGAACCTCTCCCTGTTACAGAGCGAGATAGACGCCCTGGACGCCGAATTATCCGCCACGTTCGAGGCGGCGGACTCGAGCACGTTCATGGTGTTCCATCCTGCCTGGGGCTATTTCGCACGTGACTACGACCTGGAGCAGGTCGCGGTGGAGGTCGGTGGCCAGGAGCCGAGCGCCGCCGAGCTGGCCGACCTGATAGACCTCGCGAGGGAGAAAGACATCTCCGTCATCTTCGTCCAACCGTCCATGAGCACTCGCACGGCGACCGTCATAGCCGAGGAGATCGGTGCCGAGGTCGTCGTGGTCGACCCGTTGGCCGAGGACTGGCTGAACAACATGTACACGGTGGCCGATGCGTTCAAGAAGGCCTTGGAACGATGAACGGCTTCACTCCGGACATGGTGCAGGTGACAGACCTTGCGCCTCAGAAGGACCGCAACGGCGAGACTCCCATCATCGAGGTGCACGGTCTTTACGCCGGTTACGATGACGAGGACGTTTTGCGCGATGTCGACCTCGAGGTCTACGAACGTGACTTCATCGGCCTCCTGGGCCCCAACGGCGGAGGAAAGACGACACTGTTCCGTGTCTTGTTGGGACTGCTGGAGCCTCGAGAGGGGACTGTACGCATCTTCGGCAAACCGGTGAAAGAAGGGCGGCGTCACATCGGCTACGTCCCTCAATACATCGAGTTCGACAGAGAGTTCCCGATACGCGTATGGGACGTCGCGCGCATGGGACGCCTCTCTCACAGCCGCCTCGCACGTCGCTTCACCTCCGCGGACGACGAGGTGGTCTGCAGTGCGTTGGAGAGCGTGGGGATGTTGGAGTTCCGCGAGCGTCACGTAGGCGACCTGTCCGGAGGAGAGCGTCAGCGCGTCTACATCGCACGTGCGCTGGCCTCGGAACCGGACGTGCTCCTGCTCGACGAGCCGACCGCCAGTGTCGACCCGAAGGCTCGCACCAGCATCTACGAGTTGCTGCGCGAACTGAACGAGCACATGGCGATAGTCATCAGCTCACACGACGTGGGCGTGGTATCCGCTTACGTGAAGACGGTCGGCTGCATCAACAGGCATCTGTTCTACCACCACGACGAGAAGTTGACCTCCGAGATGCTCGAGTTCGCCTACCAATGCCCCGTCGAGATGGTCGCACACGGCGTGCCCCACCGCGTCTATGCCGAACATCCAGAGATAGAGGAGGATGCCGAGAAGAGGAGCGGCGGATGATGGAGGTACTCCAGTACGAGTTCATGCGCAACGCCCTGCTCGCCGGGATGCTCGCGAGTATCGCGTGTGGGATAGTCGGCTCCTACGTGGTCGTCAACCGCGTGGCGCTCCTCAGTGGCGGCATCGCACACGCCGCTTATGGAGGCATCGGCCTGGGCTACTTCTTCGGCTTCGATCCCGTGATAGGCGCGGCGCTCTTCAGCGTGGGCTCAGCACTGAGCATGGGGCTCGTCCAGCGCAAGACGAGGCAGCGCACCGACACGCTCATCGCCGTCATGTGGGCCATCGGCATGGCCTTCGGGATACTGCTCATCGACCTTGCTGCGGGCTACAAGACCGACCTGCTCAGTTATCTGTTCGGGAGCATACTCGCCGTGCCCCGGAGCGATTTGGTGATAATGGCCGTGCTCGACCTGATCATCGTCGTACTCGTCTTCGTCTTCTACAAAGAGTTGCTCGCGATATCGTTCGACGAGACGTACGCCGAGGTCTCGGGAGTGCCGGTGATGGGCATCTACCTCATGCTGCTCTGCCTGGTGGCGATCACCGTGGTCATGCTGATGCGCGTGGTCGGGCTGATAATGGTGATAGCGTTGCTCACGATGCCGGCAGCCATAAGCTCACTGTTCGTGAAGTCGCTGAAGGCCACGATGATCCTCTCCACCGCCCTATCGGCGCTCTTCATCCTCATCGGGTTGACGCTTTCCTATACGCTGGACCTGACGTCGGGGGCGACGATAATCCTGGTCGCTGGCGGGGCTTACGTGCTCAGCCTCATCGCGCGTCCGCTCGGTCATCGCCGGACGAGCCCGGTGCGAGCGCACCACGGAGCGTGACGACGAGAGCACGACACATGCGCTCCGGAAGTGCATGCGCCCGACACGAGCGTGACAGACGGAGGGGCGTTCCGGCGTCTACCCTTCCTTGATGATCTCGGCGAAGCTCATCCCCCACCTGCGTGCTGCCTCGACCTCTTCGACCGTGGGCTTGTACTTCTGCGTGAAGGGCTCCATCGGAATCTCGAAGCCGATGGTCTGCAGGCGCTCGGTCATCTGGTCGCATGCGCCGGACGACCACCCGTAGGAACCGAACACCCCGGCTATCCTGCCAGTGGGCTTGAGTCCCTCGAGATACTGCAGGTAGCCGGCCATCCGGAAGAGCATGCCGTGATGCAGGGTGGGTGAACCAAGCAGGAGTCCTCGCGACTGGAGAAGGTCGTCGGTGATGCGGGCGATGGGCGTGGCCGCCAGGTCATTGACGGTGACTTCCAAGCCTGCCTGCGCGATCCCGTCCCCGATGGCCTCGGCGAGGGTCTTCGTCGAGCCCCACATGGTCGAGAAGACGACCGTGACGCGCTCGTCGGTCTCTCCTGCGGTCCAGCGGCCATAGGCCTCCAGTGCGGCCGGAAGCGCATCGCCGCGCCAGATGAGCCCATGCGAGGGAGCGACGACCTCGATCTCCCATCCCGTCTTCCCCAGCTTCTCAAGTGCCTTGGTGACCTGCTTGCCCAAAGGCATGAGGATGTTCGCGTAGTACTCGCGCAACTGCTCCAGAGCGAAATCCACTCCCACCTCGTCTGCGAAGCGCTCGGCCGAGGCCACGTGCTGACCGAACGCATCGTTGGGCAGAAGGGTGCGTGTCCCATCCACATAGGTGAACATCGAATCCGGCCAGTGCACCATGGGCATCGGCAAGAACCGCAACGTCAGGCCGCCCAGGTCTATGGAGTCATCGGCGCCCACCGCCTCTATCTCCAGGCCATCATGGTATTCGGCCACGCCGCGCACGCCGGAGGCAGAGGCCACAACGCGTGCGTTCGGCATCGCCTCCATCACCGCCGGCAGACCTCCGCCGTGATCCGGCTCGACATGGTTGACCACGATGACGTCGACGTCGACGGGATCCATGATCGAGGAGACCCGCGATAGGAGTTCGGGCACGAACGGGGCTTTGACTGCGTCCACGAGAGCAGTCTTGTCCTCACCGCGGACCAGATAGGAGTTGTAGGTGCTTCCTCGGGCGGTCTCATAGCCGTGGAAGTCACGGAGACCCCAATCGATGGCACCCACCCAATCGATACCCTCGACCACCTGGACTGCGCGCATGGTAATCCACCTCTCCGGATCCGACTACCGGTCCGGTCAGTAGATACCCCAAAGAGCAGAAGAAATCCTACGAGCTCCGTTTCACGAAGAAGTCGGCCATCGACATCAGCAGTTTTTTGGCGTTCGATGCGGGGAGTGCGCTATCCAAGCGCTCCTTGGCTTCGAAGATGAGCGAGCGCGAGTACTCTTTGGCGTAATCCAGCGAGCCAGCCTCGTCCATTATCCTCACGGCTTCGTCGAGCTCGTCGGGGTCGGTGGTGCGCCCGGACAGGATCTCGAGCAGCCGTTCGCTCTCGTCCGAGTTGCAGAGTGCGTGGATCGCCACGAGCGTACGCTTGCCCTCGGTGATGTCGGAGCGGAAATCCTTCTTCGTCGACTCTTTCGTGCCCACGAGGTTGAGGACGTCGTCTTGGATCTGGAAGGCAAGACCGGCCGACATCCCGAACGAGCGCAACGCCTCTATCTGCTCCTCGGTCCCCTCGCCGATTATCGCGCCTATGGCTAGTGGCATCCCGCCCGAATAGAACGCGGTCTTGTGGGTGGCCATAGCCAGATAGTCGTCCACGCTAAGGTCGAAGCGGTCGTCACGGGCCCAGCCGATATCCAACGCCTGACCCTCTATGGTCCGGGTCGTCATGGCCACGAGTTCGCCTAACACGCGCAGTTTGGTCTTGTCGTCCAGGGCAGGGTCGTCGACCACGATGCCGCAGACCAGCGAGAGGGCGAGGTCGCCGGCGTTGATGGCGAGCCCCTCGCCCTCCGTGACATGGAGGCACGGCTCGTCACGACGGGTGAGCGAGCAGTCCTCGATGTCGTCGTGGATGAGAGCCGCTGTATGGAAATGCTCGATGGCCGCCGCCGAACGACGCGCCTTCTCAGGATCCCCACCAACGGCCTCGCAGGCCAGCAGGCAGATGAGAGGGCGGTGGCGCTTGCCCGCGTTGGCAGTGAACTCTGCGACAGGCCCGTAGAGATAACGGCGCATGTCGGGATGGGTGCCGTCAGTGAAGAAGGTGGCCAGATAGGCGTCGAACTTCTTCGCGTTCCGCTTGAGGTAGATCTCGAAACTCGTCATGGCTTACCGCGGACCTTCCCGCAGGGGCATGTCGTCTGACGCCGGCATCTCGCGCATCGAGCAGAGACTCGCGTGCGCTCGTATGGTACGTGGCGCACGGGCCGAGGGCAAGAGAAAGGAGGACCAGCATCGATATGCCGGCCCTCCTCGATGGAACGAAGTCGTCCGGAGCCTCAGGCCACAGGTGACGCATCCTTCATGGACCGGTCGGGCTTGACCACTTTGTCGCGCAAGCCCTCAAGCAGGTCGTAGACGACCGGCACCACGATGAGGGTGAGTGCGGTCGAAGAGACGAGACCGCCCACGACCGTGACCGCGAGTGACTGCGAGATGAGCGCTCCCTCGGAATAGCCCACGGCCAAGGGCACGAGCGCGAAGATGGTGGTGAGCGCGGTCATGAGCACGGGACGTATGCGGTCACTGCCTGCGGCTATGAGCGCTTGCTTGCGCGGAAGCCCCTCGGCCCTCTTCTGTTGGACCCTGTCGATGAGGACGATGGCATTGGTGGTCACGATGCCGATGAGCATCAGGGCGCCTATCATCGCGGGCATGTCGAGCGGTATGCCGGCGATCATCAGAGCGACTATGCTGCCTATGAGCGCCAGCGGGAGCGAGAACATGATGGCCAGCGGGGCGGTGGCCTCACCGAAGGCGATGACCATGACTAAGTAGACAGCGCCTATGGCGATGAGCATGGCCAGACCGAGCTGCTTGAACGCGTCGTCCATCATCTCGGCCATCCCCGCGACCTCGACGTTCACACCATCGGGCATGTCTATCGTGGCCAACTCCGCCTCTATGTCGGAGATGACCGAGCTGGAGTCGCGCTCGGTCACGTACGCGGTGACCGAAGCGTACTCACGCTCGTCGAGCGTCTGCACCGCCACAGGGGTCTCGGTCTGCTCCACCTCGGCGATGTCGCCTATGAAGACCGTGTCGCCCATGGGGGCGTTGAGCTTGACGGCAGCGATGTCTGCGGCAGAGGTCACGTCCCCGATGTCGGTGCGGTAGACCAGCGAGACGTCTTCCCCGTCCATGTCAACGGTACCGGCGTCCTGGTCGGCCACGAAGCCGCGGACGGTACCGGCCACCATGGCCGGGTTGATCCCATAGGAGGCGGCTGCGGCCTGGTCGACGTCCACGGTTATCTGCGGACGTGACTCGCCGGCGTTGTTCTTGACGTTCTCGAGGCCTTCTATGCCCTCGAGCCTCTGTGCGATGGTGTCAGCGGTCTCGGAGATGTCGTCGAAGTCAGAGCCTGTCACGACCAACTCGAGCGAGTTGCTGCCTCCACCCGTCACGTCCACCTGGGCGACGGCGACAGCCACCTCGTCGCTCTTGAGGGGATCGGCTAGTTCGTGCACCTCGGCAAGGGCCTCGTCTATCTCCACGTCCGGGTCGAACTTGATGAAGACGGTGCCCTCGTTCTCCTGAGCGCTGAAGTTGAACCTGCTCTGTTGGCCGACCGTAGACTGGTAGTAGACGACGTCGTCCAGCCCGTCCAGACCGGCCTCTATCGTCTTCAGGGTCTCGTCGACCACCTCGCCCTTCGTGCCGGTGGGGTAGGTGACGTCGACGGTCGCATACTTCTCCGAAGCGGGTGGCATGAAGCCGGTGCCTACTACCGGGACCAGCGCCACGGAGAGCACGAACAGGAGCGTGGCTGCGGCTATGACCGCCTTGCGGTTCTCCAAAGACCAGCGCATGAGTCGCGCGTAATAGCTCTTCGAGTGCATCTGCTCCTCTTCGCGTGGAGGCACCTTCGCGCCCAGAAGCGTCCACTTGGCGATGAGCGGCACTATCGTCACGGCGACGAGCAGGGAGGCGAGCAGGGCGAGCACGACCGTTATCGCGAACGGCGTGAACACCTTGCCGACGATGCCGGAGACGAAGGCCATGGGCGCGAAGACCGCCACGGTGGTCAGCGTCGAGGAGGTGATGGCCGAGGAGACCTCTCTGGTCGCCCGCCGGATCATCTCCGGCGTCCTCTCCTCGCCCAACTGTATGTGCCTGTAGATGTTCTCGATGACCACGATGGAGTCGTCGACCACACGTCCGATGGCCACCGTCAGGCCGCCGAGAGTCATGATGTTGAGCGTGATGTCGAAGAAGCCGATGAAGGCGAGCGCAGAGATGACGGAGAGCGGGATGGAGACGGCTGCCACGAGCGTCGAGCGCCAGTTGCGCAGGAACAGCAGGATGATGATGAACGCGAAGAGCGCTCCGAGCATCCCCTCGCGCACGATGTCGTTGATGGAGTCGTTTATCTTCTCGGAGGCATCGTAGGTGATGTCTGCGGTGACGCCGGCATCCTCCAGGTCCCCGTTCAGGGCTGAGACCTCCTCAGTCACCGCTTCTGCGACGGAGACGGTGTTGGCGTCCTGACTCTTGACGATGTCGAGGAGAACGGCCGGCTCGCCGTCCGCACGGCTGTACATGGACTCCGCGCCGGAGTCGAAGGTGACCTCGGCGAGGTCGGACAGAGGCACGACCTCTATCGCGGGCTCGATGTCGAGGTCGCCCGCGACCGATGGGGCGGACGGGACCGCCGGAGCACCGCCGGTCGGAGGCACGAGGTCCGTCGGCATGCCGGCCGGAGGCGTGGACGAGGACTCCATGGCCTCCTTCTGCAACTGGGCCAACTGATCCTCGAGCTGGGCGAGCGTGGCTTCCAGCGCAGGGATCATCTGCTCCAGTTGGGCTATCTTCGCCTGTGCCTGGGCTATCTCTTCCGGCGTCGACGTCGGGTCCTTGAGCACGGCGTTCGCCTCGGCGAGCGCGAGTTTGGCGTTGAAGAGCTCGGCTTGCACGTTCTGGATGCCACTCAGGATGCCGATCTGCATGCCCATGTTCTTCGAGACGTTGCCGAAGGAGGCACCCATCTCTCCCACAGCGCCACCGATCTGACCGACTGCGCTGCCGAGCTGCCCCACGCCTTGACCGAGGGCGCCCATGCCTTCTCCGATCGCACCCATGCCCTCGCCCATGGTCTGGAAGGCCTCGGCATACATCTCGTTGGGGTTCGGGTAGATCACGACCTTGAAGTCCTTCATGTCCTCGACACTGCCGAGTGTCCCGCTGACACGCACGGGCTGCTCGGAGGTCCCGTCCCCCACGGCGCCCACGGGGAAGGAGAGGTTGGTCGCCTGGAGCTGCTTCATGACGTCTGAAGCGGTGAGGCCGTTCTCCTCGAGAGCGTCCTCGTCGAAGACTATCCGTATCTTGCCGGGGTCGTCGTCGGTGGTCTGCACCTCACCGACACCGTCTATGGCCTCCAGTTCGGGGACGACGTCCTCGCGCACGGTCGCACTGAGTTCTTCCACAGAATCCCCGCCCGTGACAGCGATCTTCATTATCGGTGCGGAACCGATGCTGATGCGCTTGATCGTCGGGTCCATCGCATTCTCGGGGAGGTCGACGCTCTGGATGGCCTGTTCGATGTCGGCCTCGGCCTTGTCCATGTCCGTGGAGTAGCTGAACTCGGCCACCACCATCGAGACGGAGTCGAGTGAGTGGCCCTGGGTGGACTCGATGTCGTCCACGCCGGAGACGGCCTTCTCCATGTCCACGGTGACCTTGTCGTAGACGTCGGCCGGGGCCGCTCCGGGATAGGGCGTCACGACGACGGCCATCGGGATCGACACGTCCGGCATCGTCTCGCGATTGAGCTGCCCCGAGGCATACAAGCCGCCGAACAGAAGCATCAAAGCTATGCCGATGATGACAGTGGGGTTCTTGATGCTGAACTTCGTGAGTGAATCCATCAGGTCCCTTCCGTGTCTTCCGTGTCGTCGCCACGCTCGGTCGCACGCATCTGCATGACAGCCTCCGCTACGGCATCGAGGCCGACTATCAACGAATCGAGCTGCTCGGGTGTCAGCCGGGAGGTGATCGTGTGCATGAAGCCCCGCCGCTTCTCGTCCACCGCCTCCACGCGCGCACGCCCGGTGTCGGACAGCGAGACGAGGGTGGCGCGACGGTCGGTGGGGTCGGTCTCGCGATGGATGTAGCCCGCCTCATCGAGCGCGTTCAGGAGCATCGAGGCGGCAGAAGGCTTGGCGCCTATCTGCTCTGCGAGCTCGGAGACCCTTATGGGCCCTTTGTCGGCAAGCACCCTCATCATCATGTAATGAGGCACAGGAAGACGGTCGCTCTCCCCGGCAGAGCACTGGGACATGACCCTGGCCAGCTTGTAGAGAAGGGTCTCGAAGCGAGAGTAGAGTGCATCCATCTCGCTCCGGGAAGCATGATTTGTTTCATCGGATGAATGTTTCATCGGATGAACTATATGTGTCGAGCGAGCGGAAGTCAACAGGGAGATAGGAGAGGGGCTCCTGAGACGTTCAGATGGCCTGAAGCAGGGACCAACCCCACCAAGTGCCGCTGCCGTATATCGCGAAGAAGGCGAGATGCTTGAAGATGAGTACCCTGCGCGTGGCATCGACCGCGTCGGCAGACACCTCGTCATCCCAGTAGAAGAGGCGGAGTGTTCCGGTGACGGCTATGACCGCGAGTGCTGCGAGCATGAACAGGAAGACCGTCTGCCCGGCAGCGGCGAGCGCCGAGAGCGCGGCCTTCTCGCCTATCTGCTGCGCTCGGGACTCGAGCACGAACAGGACGAGCAGGCAGGCGGCCCAGGTTCCCGTCGCCATGTCGTGCAGGAAGTTGTTGGCTATGCGGACGTACGTGTTATCGACCATCTGCTCGGAACCCTTTCTCGAGGTAGACCCCATCGGGAGTGAACCTCTTGCGGAATGAGAGGAGGACCGAGAGCACGGAGCCTATCGCCGTCGCCGCCGAGACCATCAGCATCACGACTATCTGGTACCCAGTGGCGGCCACGGGGTCTGCCCCGGCGATCACCTGTCCTGTCATCATGCCCGGGATGAACACTATGCCGACGGTGGCCATGGAGTTGATGGTCGGTATGAGCCCTGCCCGTATCCCCGCGCGCACGGACTCCCCGCCGGCCTCCCAGGGAGTGGCTCCCAAAGCGACGAGCGAGAGCATCTGGCCCGCCCTGTGGTCCATGTCCGAGTACGTCCTCTCGAGCGCGAGCGCTATGCCGTTCATGGAGTTGCCGAGCACCATCCCGGCGATGGGGATTACGTAGCGGGGGGCGTACCACGGCTCCACGCCGATGATCAGCCCTGTCACTATGAACGTCACGCTGAACCCGGTTATGACCAACGAGACGAATGAGCTGCCCAATATCCCGGGAGGAGCATCCGGGGCGCGCCCTATTATCGCTCGCGATGCGGCAGCGATCATCAGCAGGAGGATGGCAACGACCAGCAAGGCGCTGTCCACGCCGAAGACCCAACGCAAGACGAAGCCGAGGAGAAGCAGTTGCACAAACGTGCGCACGGTCGCTATGGCCAGGTCTTTCTCCAGGCCGAGATGCAACCGCCAGGAAAGTATGCCGACCAGCAACACCAGGCCTGTGGCCATGAGGAGCTGGGGCCAGCCGATGACGATGATCTCTGCAGGAGCGGTCGTCACGAGACCACCTCCGTGAGATGGCCGCCTTCGAGTCTCAACTTGCGCGAGGCGAGGCCGTCCGAGCGCAGATGCCTCACGCGGATGACACTTCCCCCGCTCTCTGCGAAGGCGTGAGTGGCCCGCGAGACCTGCTCGGCCGAGACGTCATCGAGACTGGCGTCCGGCTCGTCCAAGAGCAAGACCTTCGGGTCTGTGAGCAACACGCGCAGAAGCGAGACGCGAGCGGCTTGTCCCACGGAAAGACGGGCGGAGTCCCTCGAGAGGTCGACATCGTCCATGCCCACGCTGTCGAGCGCTTCACGCAGTCGCCTGTCGTCGGGCGGTCGTTCGTCCTTGCGCGCCTTGAGCGTCCATGGAAGCAGGAGGTTCTCGCGCACCGTCCCCGGGACGAGCGCCGTGATCTGCGGTAGGAGCGTGATGCGCTTGCGCCACTCGGTGGCAGAGACCGACTCTGCCGGCTCCCCCTCCAAGACGAGAGTGCCGACAACGCCGGGAAGCAACCGCGCCAACGCCCTGAGCAACGTGGTCTTCCCCGAGCCGGAAGGTCCTATGATGTCCACCGTCTCGCCGACGGAGACCGAGAGATCCACGCCGGCCAGCAGCTCTACGTCGCCGCGGTCCCCACGGACCGCGTAGCGAAGGTCCTTGGCTTCGAGGAGCATCTTCACCAGCGCTCGCGATGTATGAAGGCAGGATCATACCGGTCGGCAGGAGGCTTCTCCTCGGCAGGATGACCGAAGGCGATCACCGCCAACGGCTCGACCCCTTCGGGGATGCCCAAGCTCTCTTTGAGAGGAGTGACGCGCTCCATCTTCGGCCAGAAGCCCAGCCACACGGCTCCGAGACCCAACGCATGCGCCGCCAACAGGGCGTTCTCCGTGGCGGCCGAGCAGTCCTGCTGCCACATGGCAGGATGCTTGATGTCGTGCGTGTCCGCACAGACGACCAACCCGAACGCCGCACCTTCCAGGATGTTGCCGTACGGAGTGGCGCTGGCAGCAGCCTCGAGAGAGTCTCGCTCGGTCAGCACGATGAAGCGCCAGGGCTGCTGGTTCCCGGCAGAAGGAGCGGCCATGGCCGCCTTCAAGATCTTCTCGACCGTCTCCTCGGAGACCGGCTCGGATGTGTATCGCCGTATCGACCGGCGCGTCATGATGCAATCGATGGCTTCCACCGCAGGTCACCTCCTGTCATCGACCCGATGAGCATATACCCTCCGTCAGTAGAACGGTACGGCCCGAACGCTTTCTTCTACAGGTATGATGTCGAAAAGGACCAAGGAGGCGGACATGAAGAGATCCATCGCTTCGATATCCGGGTTCATGGCATGCGTGATGTGTGTGTCGTTTCTGCTCGTCGGACCAGCAGGGTGCATCCCGCTGGAAAGCGACTCCCCTCCGGAATGGTTGGGAGGAGAGCCCACAGAACAGACGGAGGTGGTCGAGACGGACCAGGAGGCCTCTCCCATCCCCGAGGGCAGTCACCATGGCAAGGAAGTACTCATGATGGGTCGTTCCGTCATGGAGGGTCTGTTCGCATATTGGGACTGGGATTGGGAAGGCCCCGTATCCCGCAACGGATACGTGCTCTACTACCACAACCTCCCCTCTCCTCCCGACATCGGGACCGATGCAGCCGCTCAGATCGCCGCGGTGCCGGACGGGACGGTCGTCTTCTTCAAACTGTGTTTCGAGGACTTCTGGGCCAGCGATGCCGGTGAGGTCGACGACAACCTTGCGGAGATACTGGGATACGTGGACCAGGTCCTCGCAGCGGCAGAGGGACGCGACGTGACCATCATCTTGGGGAACGCTTTGCCGAAGGTGCATGGGGAGACCACGGCACCGTTGGTGGAGTTGCACCGCGCTTACAACGAGGCCCTCGAGGAACGTGCTACCGCGCGCGACAACGTCTACGTCTTCGACCAGTACTCGATACTCGTGGACCAGAACGGAGCACTCGCGCGCGGGCTCGCGACCTCGGCAGACGACTCCCATCCCAACGAACTCGCGTACTCGCTGATGGACGAGGAGCTGTTCAAGCTGCTGGACGAGATAACGGGAGGCATGGAGCAGTAGGACGAACAGGGCGCCCCCGTGCCGTATGCGGGAGCACCCTTTCGAAGCATGGCGGAGGCGCGTGCGAATCGAACACACCCGGGACGCTCTTCACGCCCCACTACGGCTTTGAAGGCCGCGGGGGCCACCAGGCCCCATCCGCCTCCAAGCGGGTATTCTCCGTGGGTATAGACACAGTGTCAACGCGAACACCCAGGAAAACGCCACTAAGATGTGAATATGAGGATTTTCTCATCTTCATCACATCGAGGGCTTATGTCGTCGGCGACGATGAACACGGGAAGGCGGACCGCTCAGGCATATGACATACTGCTAGAAAATGGGACACGATAGCAGAGTAGTGCTCCTCATCCGCCCTTCAGGAACCTGAGATCACCCTCACGCCTGGTCAGACCTTGCGCATCGAAGTACTCCAGAAGAGGGATGGCGTACTTGCGGCTGACACCGAGAGCATCGCGTAACTCTGCAGCCGTGGCGCCCTGTGGGTGTCGGGCGAGGTATTCCCGGAGCGTTTCGCGGGCATCTTCGATCGCGGATGCGCTGAAGTGCATCTCCGGACCCAGCCGGACCACCTTCCCGTCGAGAGTCGACTGCGTCAGCACGCGTCTGACCACATCGGGGTCTGCACCTATCTCGGCAGCAGTGTCCGCCACGCTCTTGGGCGAAAGCCCCTGGGCAGCAAGGAGCGGAGGTAGAGCCTCCGCGACAGCCTCCTCCTCGGCAAGCGCAGAAGCGGAGGACTCGGGGTGCCTGACCTCCCCGCCTTGCACCTCTGCGACGCCCTTGCTCTCAGCGAGCATGAGCAGTGCATCGAAGAGCTTCGGAGCCAGCCGATGGTCCACGCGGTCTTTCAGCGCTGCAGTGGGCATGCCGGTGGCCTTGGGGTTCTCCTCGTGGTAGGCGCGGAGCCCGGACTCGATGCGTGCGACGAGGTCGTCGAGTGCCTGAGCGGTGACGAAGTATCTCTCCCCGCCTGCCTCGACACGCTCGAGGTCCGCCTTCTCGAACTCCGCTGCGACCTCGGAAACCGTGATGCCTATGGCCGAGGCGACCTCGTCTGCGGTCATCGGGATGCCTCGGGAGGAGAGCAGGCCCACGCTCGCTGCAGCCAGGTCGTGCTCGCGGAGGGCGACGAGCAGGTCGCGCTCGTGTGGCTTCAGCCTTGTGCGACGTGGAGGCAGGACGTCGAGTATGACGCCACCGCCTATGGTGTAGACGGGCGAGTACGAACGAACGATGAAACGGTCCCCGTATCGGGGCACGATCGGCTCTTCCAGACGTAACTGTGCCAGGACGGAACCTCCGGGCTCCAGGGAATCCCCTCCCTCCATGAGCAGCACCCTACCCAGCACCTCGCGCGTCCCATGATGCACATGCACGCGGGTGTCCGACTCGAAGACCTTACTGGATTCCGGGAAACCGAGGAACGTGAAGTGGGCGTCGAAACGGTCGGTGGTCTTGAGCGTTCCCGGAGCAGCGACGACATCGCCCCGGGATATCTCTTCCTTGCCGAGCCCTGCGATGTTGACAGCCACACGTTGCCCCGCATGTGCCGTCACCACCTCTTCGCTGTGCACCTGCACCCCTCGGACGCGTCCTTCCTTGCCGGAGGGAAGGATCTCGACGAGGTCGTCTTTCTCGACGGAACCGGACCACATCGTCCCCGTGACGACGGTGCCGGCACCGGCGATGGTGAAGACCCGGTCGACAGGCAAGCGCATGGGGAGGGAGGCTCTCTCCGAAGCGGTCCCTTCGGCCACGGAGTCCAACGCCTCCAGCAACTCATCGAGACCTGCACCTGTCTTCGCCGAACAGGCGATGATGGGAGCGCCTTCGATGCTCGTCCCCTTCAAGAGTCTCTCGACATCCTCCTCGACGAGCGCCAACCACTCGTCATCGACGAGGTCGGACTTGGTCAGTGCGACGACTCCCTGTTCGATGCCGAGGAGGTCTATGACGGCGAGATGCTCGCGGGTCTGCGGCATCACGCCGTCGTCGGCAGCGATCACGAGCAAGACGACGTCTATGCCTGTGGCTCCGGCGACCATCTGCCGCACGAAGCGCTCGTGGCCCGGCACGTCCACCACGCCCATCGAGCGGCCACTGGGAAGATCGAGGCGCGCGAATCCCAACTCGATGGTGATGCCGCGCTCCTTCTCCTGGGCAAGGCGGTCGGGGTCCGTGCCTGTGAGCGCTTTGACGAGAGCGGACTTACCGTGGTCGATATGGCCGGCTGTCCCCAGCACCAACGATGGCATCGCGATACCTATCCCGTCCGATCGCTGCGCACAGCTTTGGCGAGGGCCTCGACGAGCAACGCATCCTCGCCCTCCTGCAAGGTCCGCGGGTCGATGAGCACGGCCCCTTCTCGCACTCGCGTGATGATCGGCGGGTCACAAGAGCGCAGATAGGTCTGAAGGTCATCCTCCGAACCCTTCAGTGGCTTCAAAGAGACCACCACGGTAGGGATGTCGGCCATCGGCAATGCGCCGCCGCCGGCACGTGCCACGCTCTCCAGGACCTCTATGTGATAAGCGTCTGCACAGGCGTCCTCTATGCGGGATGCCAGCGCGTGCGCTCGCTTGCCGATCTCCTCTTTGGGGATCGTGAGCATGCGGAGAGTCGGGATCTCCTCACGCACGCGCACAGGGTCCAGATAGGAGCGGAGCGTGACCTCTAGAGCAGCCAGCGTCATCTTGTCGAGGCGCAACGCCCGAGCCATGGGGTGCTTCTTCAGAGCCTCGATGACGCTTGCTTTGCCTGCAAGTATGCCTGCCTGCGGACCACCGAGGAGCTTGTCGCCGGAACAGGAGACGAGGTCGGCGCCTGCCGCTATGGACTCACCGATGGTGGGCTCGTAGGAAAGACCGTACTCCCGCAGGTCGAGCAGGACGCCCGAGCCCTGGTCCTCGAAGACGGGTATCCCGTACTCGGCGCCCAGGGCGATGAGGTCCGCCAGTCCGACCTCCTCCGTGAAGCCGACCACACGGAAGTTCGAGGAGTGCACCTTCAGTATCAGACGCGTGCGGTCGGTGATGGCGTTCGCATAGTCGGACAGGTGGGTCTTGTTAGTGGTCCCCACCTCCACCATGGTCGCACCGGACTCGGCCATGATGTCCGGGATGCGGAACGAGCCGCCTATCTCGATCAACTGTCCGCGCGAGACTATCGCTTCCCCGCCTCGCGCCAGGCCCGCGATGCCCAACATCACGGCAGCAGCGTTGTTGTTGACTGCCATCGCGGCCTCGGCGCCGGTGAGCCGGCATATCAGATCCTCACAGTGGACGTGACGAGAGCCACGTTCACCGCTCTCCAAGTCGTATTCCAGCGTGGAGTAGCCGGTCGCGACCTCGAAGACGGCCTGCGCCGCTTTCTGCGAGAGGAGCGAGCGACCGAGATTGGTGTGCACGATGATCCCGGTCGCGTTGACGACGCGACGGAGCGAGCGTCTCGACTTCAAGGCTATGCGCGCTTTGGCTTCTCGCAAGACGTCCTCGGAGGTGAACTCATAGGACCCATCGGCGAGCACCCTGGCCCTGGTCTGCTCTATGGCCTCACGCAGAGCATCGACGACGATCCGCCTGGGAACGGCGGAGACCTCCTCGGCGATGAGCGGGTCCTTGAGCGCTTCGTCCACCTTCGGCAGACGCCGCAAACGGTCTTGTGTGTCCATGCTGGGTATTCTACCCGAGCAAAGCAGGGGTCAGGCGTCGCAACAGAAGATCACGTGATGGTGACTATCTCTGCGGGAGCGGTAAGGACCTCTGCCATCTGTGGCATCGTCCCTATCTCCCCGACCAGGAGCGAGTTGGTGAGGCCAAGATAATCCAAACATGTCCCACACGATTTCACCATCACCCCTTCCTCGACGAGGAGCTCGAGGTCATCTATGACCTCGGAGCCGACACAGGCGAGTCTCACCCCTGTGTTAACGAGGACGATCATCTCGGGCTTCTCTTCATTGCGAGCCAGCGAATAGAAGAAATTGCGCATGAGGAGTTCACCGAGCTCGTCCTCCCCATTCCCGAGTATGTCACTGGTGATGAAGAAACGTTTCGCCATCTTCCACCTCCGACTCCTTCGAAACCGACACGGCACACACAAGGCGATCCGGCAGCACTCAGACCACGTCTATCCTTCCCGGTCGACCTGCGACCATCCTACCCACGGACGCCGCGCTCTCTCCACGCTCGGCAAGAGCTTTCAGGAGACTGTCTGCCTTGTCAGGAGACACGGTCATGAGCAACCCGCCGCTCGTCTGCGGGTCGCACAAGACCCCTTTCTCGGCATCGTCGGCCTTGCCCCAGTCTACATGGAGGTCCATCGCTGCGATGACGTCCTCGGTCCTTCCGGGTCGCACGCGGTCCGCAGAGTATTTCAGCGCCTTGTCGAAGACAGGCACCGCTGAGAGCTCCAGCACTGCGGCGAGTCCGGCTGCGGACGCCATCTCGTACAGATGACCCAGGATGCCGAAGCCTGTCACGTCCGTGGCCGCATCCACCCCGACCTCCATCATCGCCTCCGAAGCCGCCTTGTTGAGGTGAACCATCGAAGCGATGACGTCCGGGATGCTCTCCTCGGTCTCCAAGCCATGCTTCAAGGCGGTGTTGAGTATGCCGACGCCTATCCGCTTGGTGAGTATCAGCACGTCACCCTCTTTCGCAGTGGAGTTCCTCACTACCCTGTCGGGGTCCACCGTGCCCATCACCGACAGGCCGTACTTCGGTTCGTCATCGTCGATGGTATGCCCCCCGACGATCACGCAACCTGCCTGATGGCAGACATCGGCTCCGCCTTGAAGGAGCTCGGCGACCATCTCCGGGTCCATGGCGCAAGGCCACGCGAGAAGGTTCATGGCCGTCAGCGGCTTGCCGCCCATCGCGTATATGTCGGAGAGGGAGTTCGCAGCGGTTATCCGACCGAACTCGTAAGGGCTGTCCACCATGGGCGTGAAGAAATCCAGGGTGAGGAGCACCGCTTGGTCTCCCACCAGATAGACGGCAGCATCGTCCGAAGTCTCGAAGCCGACCATCAAACGCTCCGAGTCTCCAGGGGTCATCTTGTCGAGCGCAGCCTCGAGGTCCGCCGGACCCCATTTTGCAGCTCAACCCGACTTCGATGAGAGCTGTGTGAGACGTACCCGTTCGCTCAATCTATCTCCCAGGCCGAGACGGATGGAGTATGTGAGACCATGAACTATCCAAGTATGCCTTATAGCAACGATGAAGAAAAGTGATTGTTCGCTCGACCTCCGGCCTCTTCCAGGACGAGGTCCGAAGAAGGCCGATGAGCAGGACAACGGAGGTCACAGGTCGCGCAAGTCCTCGTACTCCTTCTCGTCGGGCCACGGTTGGACGGGCTTTGTGAACAAGAAACCCTGTCCGTAGCGCACGCCCAGCTCCCTGACCTTGTCAAGCTCGCCCATCGTCTCGATCCCTTCGGCGACCAGTCTGACGTCCATCATGTCTGCGAAGGTGCGCAGGCTGCTTATGAGCTGTGCCCGCACTTCATCCGTGTCGCATCCGCGCACGAGCGAGAGGTCTATCTTCACCCACTCCGGCCTGACCTCGGCCAAGCACTGGAGTGAGCCGTACCCGGCTCCCGCGTCGTCCACGGCACATGAGAAACCGAGCGCTCGCAGGTAGTTCAAGGTGCTGCGGAACGCCGTGAAGTCCGTTATGGCGGAGCGTTCGGTTATCTCGAGCACTATCCTGTCAGGGGTGACGTCCGCCTGAGCCAGCAACGAGCTGGTCAGCATCTCTATCAGCTGCGGGTCTCCGATGGCCTCGGGCTCGATGTTCAAGAAGAGCATCCTGTCCTCCGGCATAGAGCGTGCCGCCTCCAGGGCCTTCTTGCGACACAGTCTCTCAAGGCGCACGACCAGATCGGCATCGTAGGCGACGCGGAAGAGTTTGTCGGGGCGCTCGAACTCGTCGTCGACAGGCCCGCGGGAGAGCGCCTCATAACCGACCACGCTCATGTCTTCGAGGTCGAAGATGGGATGTACCAGCGTGTGCACGCTCTCGGACTCGATTATCTCTTTGAGGCGTGCCACGCGTCTTGCTGCGTCACGCGCCTCACGCGTGCCCGAGTCCCTGAGAGCGCGGTCAAGGCCTTCGTGCACGAGGCGCTCGAGCCGACGGTCAGGATCGAACGATATTGTGGCGGCCCCCACGTAGCATCCGAACTTGCGATAGAGGGCAGGGTCTATCCTCTCCGCAAGGATCGCGTGCATGGAGTTCTCGACCTTGCCCACTATCATCTCCAGCGCTTCAGGCGCGATCTTGAGGGTGTTGCGAGGCGGCGACAGGACCACCACGAAGGAGTTCCCGCTGATCATCAGCTCGGCGACGATGTCGGAGTCCCGAAGAACGGTGCCCGTTATCGCGCTGAGCGCCGAGGCCACTTCCCTCATGACGTCGTCGAAGACCCTCCATCCGTAGATCTCCTCGATCTTGGAGTAGCGGACGACGTTGAGCGCCAGCAACGACACCTCGCCCCGCTCCTGGAGCAACGCTCTGATGCGGGGGAAGAGCAAGGGTGTCGTGGGTAAGCCGGTAACAGGATCGAACAGCAGGTCTTTCAGCTCGGGATGCGCCTCGATGGCGTCGGCGAACTCCAACCAGGACTCCAGGAGGTAGTCATGAGACCCTCGATCCGCGTCCTTGTGCATAGGCTCTCCGTCCCGGTAGCGCCTCGCCTCAGTGTATCATCGCCCTCCGACCTGATAGATCAAGCGGAGCGCAGCCGTCCCGTTGGCATCCAGAGGCACGCCGAACGTCGGGCCGCCGACAGGAACGGGCTTGCCTCCACGCACGTCGGCTATCGAGTCGATACCCCGTTCGAAGGAAAGAGTGGCGGTCGTCTTCTCCGGAGAATGGTTCAAGACGAGCAGGATATCGTCTTGCTCACCATTGAACAGCGCTATCTCCACATCGGGGACATCGCATGCGGCAGGGGCACCGCAGCCCGCCGCTCCGGCCACATGGCCTATGACCGTCCTCATCATCATGTCCAGTGGCCTGGGAACGGCCCACAGGTCCCCTTGGGCTACTGCACGCTCGATGGGGAAGGCGAACATCACGGCCCTGCCTTGACCATACTGGTTCACGGTCAACAGAGGGCTGCCTTTGGCGTCGGTGGCCACGACCGTCGCTCCTCCATGTCCGAAGAGGGCGAAGTTCGGGACTCCAAGGGAGACGTCGAAGGAGTGGATGGGGCCCAAGACGTCCGGTTGAGCGACCCGGCAAGTCACCCTCTCCCTGGCGCCACTGTCACCAAGGAACTCGACGCCGAAGATCTGGCGCACGACAGGGTGCATGTCTCCTCCGCCATACGACATGACGACCGTGCCGCCGTCCTGCACGTAGGCGGACAGACGCTCCCACGTCTCCTCGGCCAAGGAGAAGGCGGATGGGACGAGGAGCACGGAGTACGCCTCGAGCACGTCCCCTTCCCCGGCCACCGTCACGGGCACCTGCGCCTTCTTGGCAGCGATGTAAGCAGCAAAGCAGGCGCGAGGGTCGTGAAGGGGCGCCATGTCCGGCAGTGGGCCGTAACGCTCATCGGGGACGACCACTGCCGTGCGCTCCGGCAAGAGTTCGTAACGACGGAGGTCTATCCTCGCGACCACGCGTGCGAAAGACTCCACTTCCGTCAGCGCGGGCTTGGGCACCCCCTCGCTGTCCGCGATGCCTACGAGCACCTCGAAGGGGTCTTGGAAGTACGGCTCGCGTCTTTCCGTCTCCAGGTCCCTGTACCTGCGTATCATCGCTCCCGCTCCACCGTTCATGAGGGCGGAGTAGAGCGCCGTGCGCAGGTAAGCGGCTTCCTCGCCGACCGAATGGTCCAGCGAGAGGATGCCGACATCATCGGCGAGCACGGGAAGGCCGCACGCGGAGGTCCGCAGCAGGAAGGAGTCGAGATAAGTAGAGGGGCCCGAGGTCAGAGGGCCCGAAGCGGCATATGCCTTGTATGCGGAGGTAACGTGACTCACGGCGAACTCGCAGCGCCCTATCGCAGGCCTGGCGTCCACTCCCGTGAGCCTGAAAAGCGACTCTGAGTCTGCAGAGACGATGACGGGGCGCTCCGGGTCCACATCACGGACCGCCTCGCGCAAGGTCTCGACCCATCCGTCGAGGGCCTGTCCGCTCTCGAACCCAGAACAGAACGCCTCGTCGGCGAGGTCCCATGCGAAGACGCCGGAATCGGCGCGGAAGCGGTTGACCAACTTCTGCACCAAAGCGACCTGCCTTTGGATGAGATAGTCGTCCGTGTGAGGGTCGCGCTTCCTCCCCCATGGCACGTCAAGGAGCTCGGCATGCTTGTCATCGGCGAAGAAGCACACGATGACCTGCATCTTCCTGGTCCTCGCCGCGTCTATGAGTTCCTGGAGCCTCTCGACCACGTCCTCGTCGTACTGACCGACCTGCGGCTCCAAGAGCTTCCAGGAGACATAGACCCTCACGAGGGAGAGTCGACTTGCAGCGAAGACGTCGAAGTCCTCATCGATGTCCCCGCTGTACCACTCCGAGGCGTCTTGGGACTCCGAATGAAGCGGGCGGTAGTTCACCCCGATCGGGAACATCGGGTTGCGTCTCGGCGCCTTGCCGGAGTGCCTGACCGCTGCCTCTGCATCCTTGCTGGTGACCGGTGCGGTCGAGGCGGGCGGCTTCGGCTGCTCTGTCATCTTCTCCTCATGCTCGACGGTCCTGGATGCACGCTGCTTCCTGCGATCCTTGGAGCCCTTGCGGGTCGGCATGGTCCTCACGACCTCCTCTCGACGTAAGCGTCATAGAGGTCCCAGAACGTGCCTTGGCGACGCGTGTCGTAGTAAGCGGCACGCCTCATCTCCCAGGTCGCCTCGGCGTATCTCCACTCGGTCAGGAGAACGGCAGCCAAGCCGAAGCGTGCGCGGACGCATGCGGGATCGAGTTCCAGAGCCGACCTGTATGCAGCACCGGCATGCGAGTATCTCTGAAGGCCCAGAAGGGACTCGGCATACAGGACATGAGGCATCGGATGCTTCGGCACCGCCTTCGCGAGCGCTGCGAAGACGCGTGCAGCGCTCTTGCTCAAACCCGGCCGCTTGGAGAACGCGACTCCCAGCACGTAAACGGCTGTAGGAGTGCGGGTGGAGATGGAGAGAGCCCTGAGTGCACATGCCATGGCCTCGTTGACCGCTTCCTGCTTGAGGTAGACGTATGCGGCGAGTCCCAGAGCCTCAGCATCTTCGGGATCGGAATCCAGCACCAGCCGGAGCATGTCCGCTGCAGCGAAGTAGTCTTCTTCGAAAGCCAACGCCGCTGCCGCCTCCAGTCGGCTGTCCCTGTCCTCCTCGACCTCGGCAGGATCAGGAGCCGGCTCCCCGTCGTCCTCGACGCCGGCAAGCACGAAGAACAGGTCGTCCTGGCTCGGATCCAGCTCACCCGCCTTGCGGAACCCGGGAAGTGCGGTGGACATCCCCTCGCGCTTCAGGGCGGCCACAGCGAGGTTGTACATCGCCC
>CAYWAF010000015.1:0-1075 GCA_964456355.1 uncultured Eubacteriales bacterium
GCAGTCGCGAACGCCGGGCACATCATCAACGAGCACATGGCGCTCTTCGTGGAGCAGGCGACTATGGACCTGCCTGAAGAAGGCATCTTCGCTGCAGCGGTGGACGAGGCCGACACCGTGCTCGACACGTCCATCGACGACCTCGACCTGTCCGTGCGCTCCTACAACTGCCTTAAGAGGCAGGGGATCAACACGGTGGGCCAGCTCGTCGAGTGCAGTGAGGCCGACCTGCTCAACATCCGCAACTTCGGTGCGAAATCCATCGAAGAAGTGAAAGACAAGCTCCAGCAGATGGGCCTGAACCTCAAACAACAGTAGGAGAGACGACGTAAGATGAGACACCTCAAGAAGGGACGCAAGCTCGGCACCGATGCCTCGCACCGCAAAGCGATGCTGCAGAGCCTTGCCATAGCCCTACTCACCCATGAGCGCATAAAGACCACCGAGCCCAAGGCGAAAGAGGTACGCATACTCGTCGACAGGCTCATCGGATGGGGCAAGAAGGGCGACGTGCACTCTCGCCGTCTGGCCATGGCCGAACTGAAGGACAAGGAACTCGTCCACAGACTCTTCGACGACATCGCTCCACGCTTCGAGGACCGTGACGGCGGGTATACCCGTATCCTGAAGATCGGACCCCGCAAGGGTGACGCAGCCCCCATGGTCATCATAGAGTTGGTGGAGTAGCAGACGCAGCACATCCACGTTCGCGGCACAAGCGCAACGAGGCCTCGCGGCGAGCCGCGGGGCCTTTCCGTTTCGAGGCGACCGGAAGCACTCGTAGGGACATGTGATGATCGACTTCGATGAAGTGGGCTTCTCGTATGCAGGGCCGGGGGGAGGGACCCTCGCTCTGACAGGTGTCTCCTTGGAGTTCTCCGAAGGCGAACTCGTCGTGCTGCTCGGCAGCAACGGATCAGGGAAGTCGACCCTCGTCCGCATGACCAACGGTCTTCTCATCCCCACGTCCGGCAGAGTGCTCGTCGACGGGATGGACACCTCGGTCACAGAGACCCTGTGGGACATCCGCACCCGCGTGGGGATCGTCCTGCAGAACCCCGACGACCAGATAGTC
>CAYWAF010000015.1:1175-21809 GCA_964456355.1 uncultured Eubacteriales bacterium
CGCACGGAAGTGCTTGCCGTGATAGAGCGGATGCGCCGGGAAGGTCGTGGGGTCCTCCATGTCACCCACAGCATCTCCGATGCTGCGAAGGCCGACCGGGTCGTGGTGTTGCAGTCGGGGGCGGTCGTCTTCGACGGTCCACCCGAAGAACTCCTCCGCGACCATGACCGAGTCCGCGCCCTCGGGCTCGTGGTGCCTCCGACCGCCGTGTTCGCAGAAGGACTGCGAGGGTTCGGTGTTCCTGTCCCGGTGACGGCTCTGGATGCCGCGAGTGTCTTGGAGGCGCTATGGCCCTCCGGCTGAAAAAAGTCTCTTACACGTACGGTGAAGGCACCCCCTTCGCTCAACGTGCCTTAGACGAGGTCGACCTGTCGGTCGAGCCGGGGACGCTCACCCTTCTCGTCGGCGCCACAGGGTCAGGCAAATCGACGCTGCTCCGTGTGGCCTGCGGTCTGATGCCGCCACAGTCCGGCTCGGTGGAGCTCGATGGCCGTGTCGTGACTCATGCCGAGACCGGGAAGGACGGCATCGGCGTCGTCTTCCAGTCTCCGGAGGCCCAGTTGTTCGCCGAGACGGTGATCGCCGATGTGGCCTTCGGACCCCGCAACCAGGGACTCGATGAGGACGAGGCGCTGGTGACCGCCGCCGAAGCCATGCGACGCGTCGGCTTGGACCCGGACGTCTTCGGAGAACGGTCTCCGTTCTCGCTTTCCGGAGGCGAGGCGAGGCGAGCTGCTCTGGCAGGCGTGCTCGCCTTGGGCTCCTCCTACCTCCTCCTCGATGAACCGACCGCAGGGCTGGACGCTTCCGGACGTTCGGCGGTCATGGGGATTGTCGAAGAACTCCGCCACTCGACAGGGATCGTGGTGGCCACTCACGACATCGAGGAGTTCCTCCCGCATGCAGACCAGGTGCTCATACTCGAATCCGGGAGAGCAGTCGCATGCCTGCCGGCGGAAGAGGTCGTGTCGGACCCCTATCCACTCGAGGATGCCGGTCTCAGCATCCCGGACATCCTTGCAGTGCAGGCAGCAGCAAGGGACGCCGGGCTCGACATCCCCGGATTCACGTTGGAGCCGATGACCGCGGCACGCATGGTGGCCGAGGCAGGGGGGTGGGCGTGATGCATACGCCGGTCCCCTTCGGACAGTACGTCCCCATAGACTCTCCGATACACCGGCTCGACGCCAGGGTGAAGATGGCGTTGATGTTCGCATTCACCGTCCTCCTCTTCTCGGTCCAGGGCTTCGGCGGCCTTGCGTTCGCAGCACTCCTGGCTGCCTCGGCCGTGGCCCTCTCGCGCGTGCCGGTCGGCCTGGTCCTGCGCGGCATCAGGGCGGTGGCCTTCATCCTGGCCTTCACGGTGCTCGCCCATGCCCTCCGCTGGAACCCTGCGACCGTCTCGCTCGTGCGCATCGGGCCGTTGGCCATCGACGGCGAGGGGCTTTTGAGGGGACTGTTCTTCGCTTTACGGATAGTCTTGCTGGTGATAGGCACCTCCTTGCTCACGCTCACCACCTCACCCGTCACGCTCACGGACGGACTGGAGCGCCTTCTCTCGCCTCTCGAGATACTCCGTGTACCGGTGGGCGAGTTGGCGATGATGCTCACGGTGGCCCTGCGCTTCATCCCCACGACGGCCGAGGAGGCCGAGAAGATAGTGGTCGCGCAGACGGCCAGGGGCGCTCGCTTCGACAGAGGCGGCATCGTGACGCGTGCGAAGGCCTACATACCCGTCCTGGTGCCTCTGTTCGTCAATCTCTTCAGACGCGCGGACGAGCTCGCGGTCGCCATGGAGTCCAGGTGTTATCGTGGAGGGCGAGGGCGCACGCGACTGAACGAGAGCGTCTTGGGGGTCGGCGATTGGGTGACGATGCTTCTGGGTTGCGCCGTGATGTTCGCCGCGGCGTTCGTCTTCTAGGAGGGGACATGGAACAGGTCGTTCTAGCGATGACGGTCGCCTATGATGGGACCGGCTTCCGCGGCTTCGCACGCCAACCGGGGCTTCCCACCATCCAAGGGAGCATAGAGGATGCACTGTCCACGGCGTTGCGCGTCTCCGGAGTGGAGACGGTGGGAGCGGGGCGCACCGATGCTGGGGTGCACGCCCTCGGCCAGGTGGTCTCCTTCACTCCTCCCTCCCCCATGGAGGAAGAAGACATCGAGCGGTTGGCACGCTCGGTGAATGCGCTCACGCCTCTCCCGCTCGTGGCCAAGGAGATCCGTTCCGCCGGGCCGGGATTCTCGGCTCGCTTCGACGCCCTCCGCCGGGAGTACAGGTACCGGATAGTCACGGGGGGCGCTCCTCCCGCGTTCCTCGGCAGATACTCGTGGTGGGTGCGCAAGGATCTCGATGCGGACGCCATGCGCTCGGCAGCCGTCCTGCTCAAAGGCGAGCACGACTTCCGGAGTTTCTGCGTGACCGAGTCCGCCGAGGACAAGAACACCGTGCGGCGGGTGGAGTCGATCGGCATCGCGTACGAGACGCATCTCGGGGAGGAATGCCTAGTGCTGCGCATCATCGGCAACGCGTTCCTCCACTCGATGGTGCGCATCATCGTGGGGACGCTCGTCGAGGTGGGCATCGGGCGCAAGCCACCGGAGTGGGTAGGAGAGGTCCTTTCTGCCGAGGACCGTGCGGCAGCGGGGCAGACGGCGCCACCCGAAGGCCTCACGTTCTGGCGTGTCGAGTATCCGGAGGACGTGTGGGTGTAGCCCTGTGCGTGCCGATGCAGGTGCAGCGCTTGCGCACATCGCTGTCCGACCGACGGATACGCCCGGCGGCGTGGTATGGTTGACGCACCTATATGCCGTCGCTATCATCAAAGGGTTCGTTTGAGCCCCGTGAACTCAACGAACGCCCGTTCAGAACGTTTGGAGGACCAGTTGAAGACGTACCAGGCCAAGCCTGGCGAGGTCGAACGCGAGTGGTTGGTGGTGGATGCCACGGACCAGGTGCTGGGGCGTCTCGCCAGCCGTGTGGCGCAGATCCTGAGGGGCAAGCACAAGCCGCAGTACACCCCCCATGTGGACACCGGCGACTTCGTCATAGTCGTGAACGCCGAGAAGATCCGGCTGACCGGCAACAAGATCAACGAGAAAGCGAGCTACCGGCATAGCGGCTATCCGGGTGGGCTGAAGGAAGTCCCTCTTGCCCGCATGATGAAGAAGCATCCCGAGCGCGTCGTGGAGCAAGCGGTCAAAGGCATGCTCCCCAAGAACACGCTGGGTCGTCAGATGGGCAAGAAGCTCAAGGTGTATGCGGGGCCGGAACACCCGCACCACGCTCAGCATCCACGTCAGATCACACTGGAGGATCGATAGATGGCCGAGGACAAAGCAGTCTATTCGGGTACCGGGCGACGCAAGACGGCGGTCGCTCGCGTGCGTCTGACCCCCGGCGAGGGGAACTATATCGTCAACGGGAAACCGGCGGACGTCTTCTTCGGCCGGGACTCCTATATCACCTACATAGAGCAGCCTTTCAAGGTCACCGACACCCTGGGACGCTTCGACGTCTTCGCCAACATCCGTGGCGGCGGGGTCTCCGGCCAGGCCGGAGCACTCAGGCACGGCATCTCCCGTGCGCTTCTGGAAGCGGGCGAGGAGTACCGGGACGACCTGAAGAAAGCCGGCCTTCTCACGCGTGACCCGCGCATGGTCGAGCGCAAGAAGTACGGTTTGAAGAAGGCTCGCAAGCGCCCGCAGTTCTCCAAGCGCTAGGACTCTTCGGAGACGTACGTCGAATTCGGGGCTCGCCTTCTCGGCGGGCCCTGTGTGCGACAAGGAAGGCAAGACCGTGACCCGACTCTTCGGAACCGATGGCGTACGCGGCATAGCGAACGAGGACCTCACTCCCGAGTTGACTTTCAGGCTCGGTGAAGCAGCCGGTCATTTCCTGGGTGACAAAGGTCGCGGCAGGATAGTGGTCGGTCGCGACACCCGCCGGAGCGGTCAGATGCTCGAGGCGGCCCTGGTCGCAGGCATCACCTCCGGTGGGGCCGATGCGCTCACCTGTCGGGTGCTGCCCACCCCTGCGGTCGCGTATCTGACGCGTGAACTGGAAGCAGACGGCGGAGTGGTCATATCCGCATCCCACAACCCGCCCGAGTACAACGGCATAAAGTTCTTCAGCCGTGACGGCTTCAAGCTGCCTGACGACCTCGAGGACGAGATCGAGGAGTTCACCCACCACCAGCGGGAGTGGGAGCGTCCTGTCGGAGCCCGCATAGGTCGCGTCATCGCCGTGGAGGACGCCGTCGAGCGATACGTGGCACACGCCACGGGAAGCATAGAGGGCGACTTGAAGGGCATGAGGATAGCCGTGGACTGCGGACACGGAGCTGCCTCGGTCACCACCCCCACAGCTCTACGCCGACTGGGCGCTGAGGTCGTGGAGATCAACACCGATTGGGACGGCATGGACATAAACGTCGCCTGTGGCTCCACGGACCTCAGGCCACTGAAAGAGCTGGTCGCCTCCAACGAGGTGGACTTGGGGATAGCGCACGACGGGGATGCCGACCGGGTTCTTGCGGTGGACGAGAACGGCGACGAGGTGGACGGCGACGTCATCCTGGCCATCTGTGCTGTCCACATGAAAGAGCAAGGCAGGCTCGCGGGCGATACGCTCGTCGGCACCGTCATGAGCAACATGGGCCTCGAGGTCGCCATGCGTCAACAGGGCATCTCGCTCATCAAGACCAAGGTGGGCGACAGGTACGTCCTCGAGCAGATGCTGACCTCCGGGGCACTCCTCGGTGGAGAGCAGTCCGGGCACATCATCTTCATGGAGCACACCACCACAGGCGATGGGTTGATCACCGCCCTCAAGCTCGCTTCCGTGATGAGGGAGAAAGGCATCCCGCTCTCCGGGCTCAAGCAGGTCATGCGGCGATATCCGCAGGTGATGAAGAACGTCCGCGTCGCCGACAAGGCGCTTCTTGCCACGAGTTCGGCCGTGGCCGATGCCATCAAGGAGGCCGAGGAGGGGTTCGCCGGCTCGGGCCGCGTCCTCGTCCGCGCTTCCGGGACCGAGCCCGTCATCCGTGTCATGGCCGAGGCTGAGACGCAGCAGGCGGCATCCGAAGTGGTCGACAGACTCTCCGCCATCGTCGCCGAGGAGTTGGGGTAGACGATGTCGGACGAGAGGATCGCTTTGGACGAGGGCGGCCTCACCGTCCAAGAGATGCGAGCGATACTCGAATCGATGCCTGCCGATGTGACGTTCGTGGATGCGGACGACAAGGTCCGCTTCTATACCGGTCGCTACCGCATCTTCAGCCGCAAGCCGGAAGACATAGGTGCTGACGTAGTGGAGTGTCACTCTCCCGGCTTCCAGGGAGAAGCCGCACGCCTGATATCGGAGCTCCGCAACGGATGGCGCGACGAAGCCACCTTCCTAAGCGAGAAGAACGGGCGCATCGTGAGCATCCGCTACTTGCCGATACGCGACGGTGACGAATACCTGGGCATCCTTGAGGTCGCGCAGTGGGCCGATGAGGTAGGCGCATAGATGCCAGTCTCGGATCCGAGGATGTCCGTCAGATAGCCAGAGAGGATGAGAGGACGCAAAGATGATCTCCACCGACATCACCACCAAGGAGATAAGCGACATAGCCGAAGAGGCGTACATCTTCGGGTTCCCCATGCTCATGGGCTATCGTGCCTTCTACGGCATGGCGCTCACGAAAGGCGCGCCGTCGTATCGCGGTCCCATAAACGTGCTCTCCAGCGAAGAGGTCACGTTGGACCACACCTTCAAAGACGTCGTCTCTCCCAATGCAGACACCCCATACAGCGTCGGCCCCTGCGACCTGAGGACCGAGCCGCTCGTCCTGAGCGTTCCGGAAGTGACCGACCGCTACTACGTGATGCAGATGGTGGACCTGTTCGGGACCAACCCTCACTATGTGGGCACGCGCACCACCGGCACCGGAGCAGGGAGATACCTTCTCGCAGGCCCCCGGTGGAACGGTGAGGTCCCGAGTGGCATCGACGACGTGCTCCGCTTCGAGACCGACATCATCTTCATAATAGGACGGACGCAGAGCTTCGGTCCCGACGACCTCGAAGCGCTGAAAGCGGTCCAGGCCGGCTACGACCTCAGACCCCTGAGCACCTTCTTGGGCTGGCCGGTGCCTCCTCCGCCATCGACGAGTTCTCCGATGTGGGACGAGAGCGCCTCTCGAGACGAGCGCTTCATCGGGTACATGAGTTTCTTGCTCCAGTTCTGTCAGCCGACGCATCCCAGCGAGGTGGAGCTGATGCGGCGTTTCGCGAAGATAGGCATCGTCTCCGGCGCTGACTTCGACCCGGGCTCCATCGACCTGCCTGCGAAGGCGGCACTGTTGAGCGGCGTGGAATCGGCTCGGGACAAGATCACAGACAAGGCGCAGCATCTTGCCGAGGCGGTCAACGGTTGGCAGGCGCTCTCTGCTTTCGGGGACCGTGATTTCTATGCAGGCGACTATCTCCTGCGGGCTGCTGCCGCGATGGCCGGTTGGGGTGGCAACGATGCGAGCGAGGCGCTGTATCCTCTTGCGCGCGTGGATGCCGACGGCGAGGGCCTGGATGCGTCCGACGGGGCGACGTACACGATCCAGCTGGAGAGCGATCCACCTGCCAGGGCCTTCTGGTCCTTCACGATGTATGACACCTCTTACGACGGGACGGCGGGTTACCTGGTCGAGAACCCGATAGACCGTTATCTGATAAGTTCCGGCACCGAGGGACTGCAACGGGACGATGACGGGTCGCTCACGATCCACATCTCCCACGACAGACCCGAAGACGAGAAGGCGGCTGCGAACTGGCTGCCGGCTCCCGATGGGCCGTTCTACCTCATCCTGCGCATATACATGCCTGAGGAGTCCGCGTTGGACGGCACGTGGGCGCCTCCACCCATCGTCAAGGCATGACCTCACAGCCCAAGACGACCGTCTGCTCCTTGCTTACGTCTCGGTGACGTTCGAGTCTTCTTGCCATCCGCTCCCTGTCGGTTGTTACAATGACTCCGACGGACCCGACGGACGGAAGGAGAGAGCCACCATAACGGAGTGCGACACCAAGCGCCTGGACTGTCGCGGGTAGCAAGGTACCCGCCAGTTGACGAGGAGAGGGCTTATCGAAGGATTCGGCGGATGGCTCTCCGGCTCGACCGGGGTCGTGACGTCACCGACAAAACCTTGGGGTGACCGAAGGGACAAAGCGGTGGCGGACCGGTATCCCACTCTTTTTCAGGGACAGGGACCTGTCCTGCTCTCCGGTAGGTATCCACGCCGGGGACCACGCTCGTGTTGCAGGCATCGCCGCAAGCGGTAGACCCTTGCATCCTGCCTGCATCCTTAACGGAAAGGTATCGAGAAGACCATGTGCGGAATCGTCGGATACATAGGCCCGAAACAGGCGAGTGACGTCCTCTTAGGAGGACTTGCGCGACTCGAGTATCGCGGATATGACTCTGCGGGTGTCGCTGTCATGAGCGACGGCGGTATCAAGGTGGTGCGCAGGGTGGGCAAGCTCGTCAACCTGCAAAGAGCCGTAGAGGACAGGCCGGTCCCCGGAACGACGGGCATAGGTCATACGCGATGGGCTACCCATGGCAGACCTTCGGAAGAGAACGCCCACCCCCATACGGACTGCATGGGCAAGATAGCCGTCGTCCACAACGGCATCATCGAGAACTACATGGAACTGCGGGAGGAACTGCAACGCTCTGGCCATATCCTGCGCTCCGAGACGGACACGGAGACCGTGGCGCATCTGGTGGAGGCCTACTACGAGGGCGACCTCACGGATGCCGTCCGGCAGGCGATGAAGCGCCTGGAAGGGAGTTATGCGCTGGGTGTCGTGCACCTCGGCTCTCCCGAGATTCTCGTGGCTGCCAGGAAAGACTCACCGCTCATCATCGGCCTCGGTGAAGGCGAGAACATCGTCGCAAGTGACATCCCGGCAGTGCTGGAGTACACCCGTGAGGTGCTGGTGCTGCTCGATGGACAGGTCGCCACCGTGACGGCCGATGGCGTGGAAGTGTTGGACGAGGAGGGAGGAGTCGTCACCGACTCGGAGGTCATACACGTCGAGTGGGACATCAGCGCTGCCGAGAAGAGCGGTTACGAGGACTTCATGCTCAAAGAGATACACGAGCAGCCCAAGGCCATCCGTGAGACGTTGCGCGGCCGCATGGGCGAGGACGGGACCATACAACTCTCCGAGCTCGCCATGACCCCGGAGCAGATAGCGGCCATCGACCGTGTCTTCGTGCTTGCGTGCGGTACCAGTTATCACGCGGGCATCGTGGCCAAGTACCTGATAGAGCAATGGGCGCGCACGCCCGTCGAAGTGCAGGTATCGAGCGAGTTCCGTTACTCCGACCCCATAGTCGACGAAGAGACCCTGGTGGTCGCGATAACGCAATCCGGTGAGACCGCTGACACCCTTGCCGGCGTCAAAGAGGCACGCGAGCGAGGTGCGAAGGTCATCGCCATCACGAACGTGGTGGGCTCGAGGGTCACGCGCGAGTCCGACGGCGTCATCTATACCCATGCCGGACCGGAGATAGGAGTGGCCGCCACGAAGACCTTCACGGCGCAGATAGCCGCACTCACGGTCCTTGCGCTCAAGCTGGCTCAGACGAAAGGGACTCTCGCGCAGGAGCGGGTCGAGGCCATGTGGCAGGACCTCTCGAGGATACCCGATGTGGTCGAGGCCATACTGGCCGACCTCTCCGACGTCGACGAGTGTGCTGCCGAGTACAAAGACGTCTACTCCACGCTCTTCCTCGGCAGGGGGATAGGCGTTCCGACGGCCATGGAGGGCGCACTCAAGCTCAAGGAGATAAGTTACATACACGCGGAAGCGTATCCTGCAGGCGAGATGAAGCATGGTCCCATCGCGCTGATAACGGAAGATGTGCCGGTGGTGGTGGTGGCTACCCAGGGGCATACCTATGAGAAGGTGGTCAGCAACATCCAAGAGGTGCGCGCTCGCGGAGCGCAGGTGATCGCCGTGGCCACGTACGGGGATGACGACATCCAGAGGCATGCAGAACACGTGCTCTACGTACCGGCCACGCCGGAGATGCTCTCTGCCATCCCTGCGACGATCCCTCTCCAGGTGCTGGCGTACAAGATCGCCAAGCTCAGAGGATGCAACGTGGACCAGCCGAGAAACCTCGCCAAGTCGGTCACGGTGGAGTAGGACATGACGGACGAGACCTCCGCAAGACCGGACGCTCCTTCAGCATCCTCCTTCTCGCCATCGATAGCGGGACTGGGGGTGGACATCGTCGAGATAGAGCGGATGCGCGCCGCCCTCAGACGCAGGCCCGCCCTCAAGGAGCGTCTGTTCAGTGACACGGAGCGCGCATACTGCGACAGGAAGAACAAGCCCGAGATCCACTACGCCATGCGTTTCGCTGCGAAAGAGGCGGTCCTGAAGGCCTTGGGGACGGGCTTCAGGGGCATGCGCTTCAAAGACGTGGAGGTCATGCGCGACGAGAGCGGCCGTCCCATACCCAGGCTCTACGGTCGTGCCGCCGAGGTGGCACGGGAGCGTGGCGTCCTCGAGATGCATCTGTCGCTCTCGTTCACGCACACCACCGCGGTGGCTTCGGCGGTGGCCATAACCGAGGGTGCGCGTCCGAAGCCCCCCGAAGAACACCCGGACCCGATGGCACAGCTCGCGGCCTCCTTCAAGGAAGCGAAAGCCATGCTGGACGAGATCGGAGAACCGGTGGACGAGCACGATGGCGACGAAGAGGGGAAGACGGGCCGGGATTCCGATGTCGAGAGTGGGGATGAACCATCAGGAGGGGAGAGCACTCCCTCCTGAACGTCGTACCTAGAAGCACGGGAGGACCGAGGTGTGATATACGCCCTTACTGAACAGAGCACCAGGCGGGCCGAGGAAGAGGCGGTCGAGAAGACGGGATTGGCCCTGGCGGACCTCATGCGACGGGCCGGGACGGCTGTCGCGCGAGAGATAGAGGCCCGGGTCCCCTATGGAGCGGTCGCCGTTCTCGTAGGCAAGGGCAACAACGGCGGGGACGGCTGGGTGGCTGCGCGTGAGCTCCATATGCGGGACAGGCCGGTCAGGGTGATGACACCGCTGCCTCCGGAGGAGATCGATGGCATAGCCGGGGAGGCTGCGCAACATGCCGTCGCCGCCGGAGTCCCCTACAGCGTGGTGGAGGAGCAGACGCTCGATGCGGCACTGCTCTCCGAGTATGCGGTGGTCGTGGACGCCTTGTTCGGGATCAGGTTCGAAGGGCCGGTCCGCGAGCCGTACGCCGACTGGATGGATGCCATCAACGCCTCGAGTGCCAGCGTGTTCTCGGTGGACGTCCCCTCAGGCGTGGAGACCGACACGGGGAACGTGGCCGAGCATGCTGTCCGTGCGGATGTGACGGTCACGTTCTCGGCGCCGAAAGTGGGCATAGTCAACTTCCCTGGCGCGCGCAACGCAGGGGAGGTGGTGGTCGCAGAGGTGGGCATCCCTCCGGAGATGTTGGGCTCCGAGGGAGACCCTGAGATATGGCAACCGCAGGAGTACGCGGCGCTTCTCCCGCCGATAGCCCCCGACGCGCACAAGAACCAGCGCGGGCGCGTGTTGGTGGTCGCAGGTTCCGGCGCATATCCCGGGGCAGCCACTCTCGCGGTCATGGGCGCTCAGCGCATGGGCGCCGGTTATGTCACGGTGGCCGTGCCCGAATCCATACAGCCGATACTGCAGACCAAACTCACCTCTGCGGTCGTGATAGGGCTTCCGGAGAACCCTTCGCACACCTTCGCCTCCAAGGTGGCCGACGAGGTACTCGACATGGCGCGCGAGTTCGATGCGGTCGTGCTCGGTCCGGGTATCACCGTGTCGCATGGGGCGGTGTTGGTGGTGCGGAAACTGGTCAGCGAACTGGGGAAGCCCTTGGTGCTGGATGCCGACGGTCTCAATGCGATGGTGGACGCGGTCGAGATGCTGGAGACACGCGAGGCCCCGATGGTGATGACTCCTCATCCAGGCGAACTCGCTCGTCTGCTCGACATGACCGCTGCAGAGGTGCAGTCGGATAGACTGGGGAACGGGGCACGTCTGGCTTCGGATGCGGTCACATGCGTCCTCAAGGGAGCCCGGACCGTCATCAGCGGGAAGGGCAGGCAGGTGGTCACTTTGTCCGGTGGTCCCGCACTCGCCGTCGCAGGCACGGGCGATGTGCTGGCAGGGATGGTCGGAGCACTTCTGGCTCAAGGTCTTGGACCGTTCGAGGCAGGGGTCCTGGCGGCCCATGTGCACGGTCGTGCCGGCGACCACGCGGCCGAGGTTCTCTGCGAAAGGTGCGTGATGGCTGAAGACGTGCCCGGATATATATCACATGCATTGAAAGAACTGCTGGAACAGGTGTGAGTGCTCTGGGTCGGACACGACTGGGGTTTGGAGGCAAATATGGCTGAGATCGGGATACGTGACATAATGACCCGGGATCCGATCACCGTCTCACCGGAGACCAGCGTCACCGAAGCGGCGCATCTGATCGTGGACAACGACGTAGGTGCGCTCCCGGTGCTGGAGGACGGAAAGCTGATCGGCATCGTCACCGAGGGCGACCTCATACTGCAAGACGTCAAACTCGAGTACCCTTCCTACATCCACCTGCTCGGAGGCATGATCCAATACCCGCCTGCCACCGCCAGGTTCGAGAACGAGCTGAGGAAGGCGGTCGCTGCGGACGTTCGCACAGTGATGACCGAGGACCCGGTCACCATAAGTGCTGACGCTTCGGTCGAAGACGCTGCAACGATGCTCGTCGAGAAGGACGTGAGTCGTCTTCCGGTGATGGACGGTGACGAGTTGGTGGGCATCGTCAGCAAGTCGGACATAGTCCGCTCGTTGCTCGTCGACGAACAGTGAAGACCATGCATGAGCGCTGGGCTTGGGTCGAAGTAGACCTCGACGCCATAAGGCAGAACGTGCGCGCGCTCAAGGCCCTGCTCCCGAAGGGCGCCCTGTTCATGGCGGTGGTCAAGGCCGATGCCTACGGGCATGGTGCCACGACGGTGGCGCGTGTCGCTGCAGGAGCCGGGGCCGACCGCTTCGGGGTGGCTACCCTGGAAGAGGCCCTGGAGCTCAAGGATGCAGGCATCGAAGAGCCCGTGCAGCTTCTCACCGAGCCGCCTCCAGAGACCGTGCCCCTACTGCTCGAGCACGACATCGTCCCTACTGTCACGACACGCGATTTCGCTGTCGAACTGGGACGCGTGGCCGTCGAGAGCGACAAGCGGGCACCATTCCACCTCAAAGTGGATACCGGCATGAACCGGATAGGAGTGCCTGCAGCTGACGCAGCGACGTTCGCGCTCGCGCTGAAAGACCATCCAGGCCTCGTCCAGGAGGGGACGTTCACGCATTATGCGACTGCCGACGTGCCCGGCGACTGGGACTTCCAAGCCCAGGTGGACCTTTTCGAGAAGGTGCTGGCTCAGATGAAGGTGGACGGGGTCGACCCGGGGGTGGTCCACTCCGCCAACAGTGCAGCGACCATCCTTGCTCCACGCACCCATCAAGGGATGGTCAGATGCGGGATAGCCGTCTACGGCCTGCATCCGTCGGAGGCCACGCGCGGCCGAGTGGACCTGAAGCCGGCCATGTCGGTCAGGGCGAAGGTCGCTCTGGTCAAGCGCATAGGGATGGGAGAAGGGGTGTCGTACGGCCTGGAATGGAGGGCCAGTTCTCCCACGACCGTCGCGACGATACCTTTGGGATATGCCGACGGCGTGCACAGGGTGCTCTCGGGCAAGATGGATGTCCTCATCGGCGGAGTGCGATGTCCGCAGGTAGGACGCGTGACGATGGACCAGGTCATGGTGGAGGTCCCCCGAGGGCTCGACGTGAGCATCGGGGACGACGTGGTGGTCGTGGGCTCGCAGAAAGATGAGACGATCACCATGGACGAGGTCGCCGACAAGGCGCAGACCATCAACTATGAGATGGCTTGTGCGTTCGGCATGCGCATGGAACGGATGCCCCTCTCGAGAGGCAGAAAAGACTTTTTTTCACAAGTGTGACGCAAGCATCGCACGCTTTCGTCCAGTTATGCGTGCGACCTGCGGATAAGCCACCTCTTTCTCCTTGGAAAAATAAGCAGGAGCGAGGGTGAATTTTGTCGAAGTGACCCATTAGCGGTGCCGGTATGCTACTTTCAGCATGCGCGGAAGAGATCCTGCGACGCCGATGGAGGTGCAACGCGTGGACGACAAGGTCCTCGAGGAGATCGAGTTCCATCAGGAGACCGTCTCGACTGATGAGAACTCTCCGCTCCACCTTATCCGCGAAAAGGAGATAGAGATCTCGGGACGAGTGCTCGCGGCCAAGAAAGAGGCCGAGGAGATCATCGCCGAGGCACGCCGCAAAGCGGCGAAGATCGTCTCCGAGGCAGAACAGGAAGGAGCGGAACTCGCGGCCAAGCAGGAAGAGAAGCTGGTCGCCGAGGTCGAACGCGAGGTGGAGGAGATCAAAGAGACGGCAGAACGCGAAGCGGAGGCCCTGTCGAAGGCCGTCGCTGACCGCGTCGACAAAGCGGTCGATTTCGTCATGGAGTACATCACGAACGTCTGATCCGCGTCTCGGGAAACGACAGGTGACCCGCCTGGGGGGTGTAAACAGTGCTCGTTCCAATGGCCAAGGTCGAAATCATCGGTCCGAAGAACCTGTTCTTCGACGTGGTCAGCCTCGTGCACGATCAAGGCAAACTCCACATCGAGGACTTGTCACGCAAGATCGCGTCCGGCGAGATACCGCTGGACCAGATGGAGGTCTACGAGGCCCAACAGCGTGACCGTGAGCGCATGGACGACATGCTCATACGAGTCCGTGCCATCCTCAAAGCGTTGCACAGCGCCAAGGTCCCCATGGACCCGGAGAAGCGCAAGGCCGAGTACGAGCGTCTCTACAACATGGACGCCGATGAGTTGGCCGATGAGATCACCTCTGTCATAGCAGAGGTCGAAGACAGGACCTCTGCGCTGGCTTCGAACCATACCTCCATCGAGTCGGAGATGGCGCTGCTCGCTCGTTACGAGCCGATCCTGCACAAGATCCAGCCTCTTGCGAAGAAGATCGTCACGACCGGCGCATACGACTCGGTGGCACTGCTCGTGGAGCGTCGCTACAAGGGCGCACTCGAGCAACTCAAAGAAGAACTCAACAAGATAACGAAGAAGCAGTGCGAGATCGTCTCCACGGACGTGGACGAGGACACCACTGCAGTCATCGTCGTCTTCTCCAAGACCTACTCCGAGCCGGTGCACAAGTTCCTGGCCATGGAGAACGTCAACCAGATCCGTCTGCCGCAAGAGTTCGAGGACATGCCTTTTGACGTCGCCTACGAGCAGCTCAAGCAACGTCGCAAGACACTTCCTGCGGACTTGGCGAAGATCAGCGCCGAACTCGAAGAGATGTCGGAGAAGTGGCAGCTCAAGCTGACGGTGATCCGGGACGTGCTCATCGACAAGATCGAGGAGATAAGCGCCATCCCGAAGTTCGGTCGCACCGAGTACGCGTTCGTCATCACGGGCTGGATGCCTGTGGATGAGGTCAAGGATCTCCAGAAGGCGATAGCGAAGAACTGGGGCGACGACGTCATAGTCGAGCAGAAGGAGATCCGGGAGGAAGAGTTCGAAGAGACTCCCGTGGCTCTCAAGAACCCGAAGGTCATAGAGCCGTTCCAGAGCCTTCTCGGTGTCTACGGCGTACCCCGTTACGGCACCGTCGACCCGACGTGGCTGCTGTTCATATTCTATCCGCTGTTCTTCGGCATGATAGTCGGCGACATCGGTTACGGCGCGATCATGCTCGGCATCGTGGTATGGCTGCGCATGAAGTTCCGCGACAACGATGCGATCAAACTCGCGACCTCCATCCTCGGCCCCGCTGCGACCATGGTCGTGGCGTTCGGGTTCGTATATGGAGAGATGTTCGGCGACCTGCCGCATCGTCTGGGATGGGTCTCCGGCGAACCTACGAAATGGTTCGGGGTGATACCCACGTTCGCCAGGGTCGAACTCGTGCAGAACTTCATGTACGTGGCGATTGCGGTAGGCGTCGTGCACGTGATGTTCGGCCTCGTCATGGGCGTCATCAACGCCGTGCGCACCAAGCACAGGAAACACCTTTACGAGAAGGGCGGCATCCTCACTTTCCTTCTCGGTGTGATGATCGCTGTCGGCATCGGTCTTGTCGCTGGCGACTTCGGCACTTGGACCATATGGGGGCAGGTGCTGTTCGCAGCCATCGCGTTCGGCGGCTTCATCTTCGCTGTTCGCGGCGGTGGTGTGATGGGTGTGGTGGAGACGGTCGAGTCCGTCGCTCATATGGCGAGCTACATCCGTATCATGGCCGTCGGTCTGGCAGGCGCCATCTTCGCCGATGCCGTGAACCAGATAGTCGCCGGTGTCGCGAACCCGGTCCTTGGTGCTATCATCGGCATCCTGTTGCACAGCCTGAACTTCATCATCGCGGCGTTCAGCCCGACGATCCATGCTTTGCGTCTAAACTTCCTGGAGTTCTTCGGGAAGTTCTATGAGACGGGGAAAGAGGAGTACAAACCGTTCACGAAAACCGGAGGTGAAAAGAGCGCATGATCAAGAATCGGCTCGCAAAGTGGGTGTTCGGCAGTACATTCGTACTGACGATGCTGGTACCGGCTATCGCTCTGGCAGCAGAGGAGGGTGCTGAAGCGGCGGCTACCGGAGATTGGCAGGCTATAGCCGCGAAAGCCATGGCAGCAGGTCTTGCCATGGGACTCTCAGCGCTCGGCGCGGGCTATGCACAGGCCAAGATCGGATCGGCTGGTGCCGGCACACTCGCAGAACGTCCCGAGGTCTCCATCTGGATCATCACGCTCCAGGCGCTTCCGGAGATCATCGTACTGCTGGGTTTCGTGTCCGCGATCATGATCAACGGCTAGGGGGTCACCCCGCAACGTTCAGACCGCGGAAGGAACCTGACTCATGGCCCTTGAAGATATCTTTCGAGCTTTAGAAGAGCAGGCCGAACAGGAGTGCCAGCAGGTTCTCGAAGATGCGCGTTATCAGGCCGATGCGATCCTGGAGGAGGCGCAGGAGAAAGCGGAGGAGGTCCGCCGCAGGCTTGTGGAAGAGGCCGAGAAGGCGACGAGGCTCAAGGCCTCGCAGGCGGTCAACAGCGCACGTCTCGAGAGCAAGAAGAAGATCGCTGCCATCAAGCAGGAAACCGTGGCAGAGGTCTTCGGCAAGGTGCCCGAGAAGGCCAAGGACTTCAGAGGCTCGGACTCATATCCGAGTACGTTCGAAGCACTGTTGAAAGAGGCCCTGGTCGGTCTTGAGGGCGAAGACGACGTCCAGGTGCTGGTCGACCCTGCCGATGTGGAGTTGGCGAAGGCCACTCTCTCGAAGCTGGGTGTGTCCGCCGAGGTCAAGCCCGACATAAGCACAGTCGGAGGCGTCGTGGTGGCTACCGACAACGGTAGGATCATGCGGCGCAACACGCTCGAAGACCGGCTGGACAAGGCACAGCAGTACATACAAGCCGATGTAGCGGAGCTACTTTTCTCATGAACGCGACACCGGTGACCGTTCGCAAGAAGAACCCCACCAGCGGAAGGGACTACGGATACTGCAACGCCAGGATCCGTGGCATGCGCGCCCGCCTGTTCGACAGGGCGTTCTTAGACGGACTCATCGCGTCACCAGACATACAACACCTCATACAGGAGCTGGCGGATACCGAGTATGGTCCTGACCTCGAAGAGACCCTCATCCACGGCCGTACTGCCGCACAGGTGGACGAGGCGTTGAAGGCGAACATGGTGCGGACGTTCCAGAAGGTCATGGGCTTCCTCAACGAAGAGGGAAGAGAGATACTCACGACCCTTCTGGGTCGCTGGGACGTGTTCAACGTCAAGACCATCCTCAGAGGGAAGCACATGCAGCTTTCCGCCGAGGAGATCGCTGAAGGTCTGCTCCCTCTCGGACATCTGACGCAGATAGACTTGGATGCTCTGACTCTCCAAAGTGACATAAAGGGTGTCGTGGACACCGTGGTCACATGGGGACTGCCGCTGGGTTCCGCGATGATGAAGGGCTATACGTACTACATGCGCAGCGGAGATCTGGCCGATCTGGAGCTGGCCATGGACCGCTACTACGCGGACTGGGCAGCACAGCGTCTTCGCGGTCGTCGCAACAACATGCAGATAGCGAAAAGGATCCTGGGGATCCATATCGACACGATGAACCTCGTGATGGCCTTCAGGCTCCAGAAAGCGGACATCGAGGCCGGCGTGGACGTGGAGGCCTTCTTCCTCGAAGGCGGTATCAGCGTGGACGTCGATCTTTATCGTGATCTCACGCAGATGTCCGATGTGGACGAGGTCTTGGACCGCCTTCGCGCGACCCCTTACGGTCAGACTCTCGACAACGCCTCCGTGAAGTACATGGAGGAGAACTCCATCGCGGTCTTCGAGCGCGCTCTCGAAGACTACGTCATGCGCAAGGCGCTCATGCTCGGCACGGGCGATCCGTTGGGCGTGGGCGTGGTCATCGCATATCTGTGGGCGAAAGCCAACGAGATCACGAACCTCCGTATCATCGTGAAAGGCAAATCGGTCGGCATGCCTGTGGAACGCGTGAGAGAGGAGCTGATCCTTGTATAAGCTCATCGTTCTCACAGACCCGGACACGGCCGACGGTCTCAGATTGGCCGGAGTCGACGTGGAGGTGGCTGACTCGCGAGATGTGGCGCGCAAGAAGCTCAATGCGCTGATCGACGACGAGGCCAGCGGCATCATCGCAGTCAACGAGAAGATGATGGCTGCGATAGACGAGCGCACACAGAAGAAGATCGACTCCATCTACAGGCCGATCGTCATATCGCTCCCGATACGGGAGAAGCTTGAAATGGGTGAGGATCACCGGGCATATCTGTCACGGCTGATCAGACGGGCAATCGGATTCGACATCACACTGAGGCGAGGCTGATGATTGCTGGAACTATCTCAAAGATCACAGGTCCGGTCGTAGTCGCAGACGGCATGATCGGAGCGAAGATGTACGACGTCGTCCGAGTGGGCGAAGAAGGGCTCATGGGCGAGGTCATCAGGTTGGAGGGGGGCCTTGCGACCATCCAGGTCTACGAGGACACCTCGGGTCTCAGCGTCGGCGACAAGGTCGAATCGACGGAAGGCCCGCTCATGGTCGAGTTGGGACCGGGGCTGCTCTCCTCTATCTACGACGGCGTACAGAGACCGTTGCCGATCGTGGCTGCAGAGAGCGGCGCTTACATCGAGCGCGGTACGGTAGCCTCTGCTCTGGACAGGAAGCGCAAGTGGCCCTTCACGCCAGTAGCGGAGGTGGGCCAGGAAGTAGGCCCCGGCGATACGCTGGGAACCACTCCCGAGGGTAAGACCGTCACCCATCGGATAATGGTCCCGCCTAAGGTCAAGGGCAAGATCAAGTCCTTGGTCTCTGAAGGCGAGTACACCGTTGACGATGTGATAGCCACTCTGGAGGACGGCACCGAGATCAAGATGTCACAGTGGTGGCCGGTGCGACAGGGCAGGCCGTACACCCGCAAGCTCGACCCGACACACCCGTTCACCACGGGCATGCGCATCCTCGACACGTTCTTCCCGATCGCTCTGGGCGGCAACGCGATCATCCCGGGCGGCTTCGGCACCGGGAAGACGGTCACCCAGCAGTCGCTGGCCAAGTGGGCCGACGTGGACATCATCGTCTATGTCGGTTGCGGTGAGCGCGGCAACGAGATGACCGAGGTGCTCAACGAGTTCCCCGAACTCGAGGACCCGCGCACGGGTGCTCCGCTCATGGACAGGACGGTGCTCGTCGCCAACACTTCGAACATGCCGGTGGCGGCACGCGAAGCATCCATCTACGTCGGCGCGACGCTGGCGGAGTACTACCGCGACATGGGCTACAACGTGGCCATGATGTCCGACTCCACATCCCGCTGGGGCGAGGCGCTGCGCGAGGTCTCGGGTCGTCTCGAGGAGATGCCCGGTGAAGAGGGATATCCTGCATACCTCGCCACGCGACTCGCGACGTTCTACGAGCGCTCGGGTCGAGTGCAGACACTCGGCGCCGACGAGAGGGTCGGGTCGGTCACGATGGTCGGCGCGGTCTCTCCGGCAGGCGGCGACATGTCCGAGCCGATGACGCAGAACTCCCTCCGAGTGACCGGTGCCTTCTGGGCTCTGGACACCTCGCTCGCACACCGTCGCCACTTCCCGGCGATATCGTGGACCAAGTCGTACACCCTCTACCTCGGACAGGTGAAGGGCTGGTACGAGGAGAACGTCGCGCCCGACTGGCAGGACATGCGAGACCGTGCGATGTTCATCCTCCAGAAGGAGACCGAGTTGCAGGAGATCGTGCAGTTGGTCGGTCCGGACGCCCTGCCTGAGTCCGAGAAGATCATCTTGGAGGTCGCGCGGATGCTCCGTGAGGACTTCCTGCAGCAGTTCGCGTTCGACGATGTGGACGCGTACTGTCCACCTAAGAAAGCCTATTGGATACTCCGCGTGATCATGGCCTTCTACGATGCGGCCACCGCCGCACTGAACCGCGGGGTCTCGCTGAGGCAGATACTCGAGTTGCCAATCAAGGACGAGATCTCCACGCTCAAGACGACTCCTCATGAGGAGGCCATCGAGAAGATGCCGAACTTCTGCACGGAACTCACGGAAGACATCGCTGGAATCGAGGTGTACTAGATGGCGCCAGAGACCATGACGGCCCCTAAGGAAGAAGAAGAGAAACGCTCGCTGCTGTCCACGGACTACCGCACCATCCAGTACGTCACAGGTCCGCTGGTCTTCACGAACAACGTCAGCGAAGTGGCATACAACGAGATGGTCGCCATCCGCATGCCGGACGGCTCGAAGAGGAGCGGTCAGGTCCTCGAGGTCTCGGGTGACACGGCTGTCATCCAGGTCTTCGAGGGAACCCAAGGCATCGATGTCGACTCGACCGAGATACGCTTCCTCGAGGAAGTGGCGAGGATAGCCGTCTCCCCCGAACTGCTCGGTCGCATACTCAACGGCGTGGGCGAGCCGATAGACGGCGGAGCCACGATCATCCCCGAGGCACGCCTCGACATCACCGGCTCGCCGATCAACCCGTACATGCGCGAGACGCCGGCGGACTTCATCGAGACCGGCATCTCGGCCATCGACGGCCTGAACACCCTGGTCCGCGGGCAGAAACTCCCGATCTTCTCGGGCTCGGGTCTTCCCGCCAACGAGTTGGCCGCCCAGATCATCCGCCAGGCGAGGGTCACCAGTGGTGAGCAGTTCGCGATCGTCTTCGGCGCGATGGGCATCACGCACCGCGAAGCCAGTTACTTCATGTCCCAGTTCGAGAGCACAGGCGCACTGGAGCGCGTCGTCTTCTTCCTCAACCTGGCAGACGACCCGACGGTCGAGCGTCTCCTCACTCCGAGGTGTGCGCTCACCGTGGCCGAGTACCTGGCCTTCGAGAAGGACATGCAGGTGCTCGTCGTCCTCTCGGACATGACCAACTACTGCGAGGCGCTCCGCGAGGTCTCCACGGCTCGCGAAGAGGTTCCGGGTCGCCGCGGTTATCCGGG
>CAYWAF010000016.1:0-20733 GCA_964456355.1 uncultured Eubacteriales bacterium
CCTGCTCGGCCGGGACGGTCATCACCGCCAACTCCACCGCTTCACGTTCCAGGACCTCTTTGGCATCGTCGATGGACTCGACCGTGATGTCGCCCACCTGCGTGCCTACCTTGTCCGGGTCGGAGTCGAACACCGCGACGATCGAGAAGCCCCTGTCGGCGAAGCCGGCATAGCTCTGCAAGGCACTCCCGAGGCGCCCGAAGCCCACGATGGCCACTCGCCTCTGCTCGTCGACGCCTAGCCAGCGGGTCAGATGCGCTGTGAGTTCATCGACGTCATAGCCGACGCCGCGTGTGCCGTACTCTCCGAGATACGAGAGGTCCTTGCGCACCTGGGCAGCGTTCGTGCCCGCCATCTCGGCGATGCTGACCGAGTTTATCACCGGTATCCGCTCGCTCTGGGCAGCAAGGAGGCAGCGCAGGTAGGTCGGCAGCCGTTGAACGGTCGTCGGCGGCACGTGGACGTCGTTGTCATACGGTCTCGTACTCATGCTCACTCCATGTCAGGCTAGTGCTACGGAGAAGTGCTCTCTGTCTCCATCTGACTTCTCACGAAGTCGAGCGCTTCCTGCACTCCCATCATCCCCGGCCGGAGCTCTTCGGCTTTCAGATACCACTCCTCGGCCAGCTCCCACTCCTCTTTCTCGCGGTAGACGTCGGCCAGCATGAGTGCGACGTCGGCGTAGTTGGGGTCCATCTCCACAGCGAACTCCAGGTGCTCCTGGGCTTCGTCGAGGCGGCCGAGGCGCACGAGTGCCCTGGCGACCTGGAAGCGCATGGCCGGACCGAACGGCTCGACCTCCATGCCCTTCTCGCCCCACTCCACGGCCTTCTCCGCATACGCAGGATCGATGTACTCGGCCCCCAGGTTGTAGAGGTTGGTGATGAAGACATAGTTGTCGTACTCGTAGGGCGCGAACGCTATCACGTCCTGATAGGCCTCTTCGGCCTTGTGGAAGTACAGTTCGGCCTGCTTGAAGTCGGTCTCTTGCTGGGTCTGCTGATAACGGGTGATATAGCCTATGGCCAGGTCGGTGTAGGCCAGACCCTTCTCAGCGCGGTACATGTCGTTGTACGGGTTTAGTTTTATGGCCGTCTCGACCGCCTCCACCCTCGCCATGTCCTGCGTGAGTAGGCGGGCCTTGAGGTAGTAGTGGTCCGCAGCAAGGTAGACCGCGTTACCGATGAGCAGCGCTGCGACCAGGACCAGCACCACGCTCACCACCCATACGCCCCACTTGGGTGGCTTGACCTCTATCGAGCGAGCGACCGGCGAGAGGACGACAGCCATCGCTACCCAAAGAAGGAAGGTCGAGCCTGTCACGGAGATGCCGAACATCAGATGCGTTATGTACCCCGCGCACGCTGCCCAGAAGGCGCCCAAGAGCAACCGGTCCGGTTCGTCGTAGCGCTTGAAGATGGTCGGCGCCGAGAACCAGGCCACGGCTCCGAACACGCCGTAGAGGAGCAAGAACCCCGGCACGCCCAGAGCGGTCGTGATCTGCAGGGGATAGTTGTGCACGTTGTCTGCGACGGACAGATAGCCCGCCGTCGCAACGTACTCGACCGGCTTGTACTTAGGGAAGACCAGCCGGAACGTGTCGGCCCCGAAGCCGAAGATGGGCCTGTCCTTTATCGCCGCCCAGGCCGCCTCCCATATCTGGAAGCGGCTGAGCGCCGAGCCCGAGCCGAAATCGAATATCGAGCCGATGCGCTTGGACACGTTGAGGACTGCGTTGGGGTTGCTCACGCTGCGAGCCACGACGACGGCTCCGGCCGCAGCACTCGCCCCCATGAAGCTGTAGTCCACCGAGTTGAGCTTGATCTTGTGGAGAAAAGCGACCACGCCAAGCACGGCGAGTGCGACCAGACCTCCTATCCATGCTCCTCGGGTGAAAGCGACTATCCAGTCGATGACGGTGAGGAGGAAGCCCGCCCAGTAGACGGCCCGCCATCCCTTGTTCTCCTCGGAGAGAGCGAGCGCAAGGCTTATGACGAGCGGGAAGATGAGATATCCCCCGAGTAGGTCCGGGTTCCCGTAAGAGGAGAAGGCACGGTTGGCCTCGAAGGGCAACTTGCCCCAGGATATCGGGTCCACTCCCAGGTACTGCATGATCCCGTAGAAGTTGACGACCACTCCGGAGAAGAACAGTGACCGCGCGATGGTGCGCACGCGGGAGGCGCGGTCCACGAACTGCGTGACCAACCAGAAGATGGCCGCGTAGTTGAAGAACGAGATGAAGCCCTCGAAGCGGCGGTACTTGCCGAAGAACGCGGTCGGCGGATGTATGGACAGCACTGACGTGAGGAAGACCCACCCGAGGAGGGCGAGGATCAGGTAGTCGACCTTGGTGCGACGGATCTTACCCCCTTCAAGAAGGATGTGCCAGGCCCACGCGCCGAACGCGACGAGCGTGAAGAAGCGCTGCAGGAACAACTTCATGATGTCGAACTGGTCGAATGTTATGGGCGTGTGCACGCCCGGAAGCCACGTGAGGTTGCTCATCGCGACGGGCACCATGAAGACCATCGCGAGGATGGACCACCAGGCGATCTTCTCGGTCAGCGTCATCTGCGAAGAACGCTTGGGAGCCTTCTTGGACGCGGTAGCCTTGTTCGACTTGTTCCTGTTGTTCGTAGACGCCTTCTTCTGCGTTCTGTTCTGCTTCTTGCCGCTCTTGGCCACGCGCTCCTTCTCCTTATCTCGCTCCACGGCCAGTCAGTACCACCCGGAGCGTCTCGAGGATTATCTGCAGGTCCATAGGCAGATTCTGATGATACATGTAAATGAGGTCGTATTTGAGTTTGCGTTCGGGAGTGGTCGCATAACCCCCGCTCACTTGAGCAAGGCCCGTCACGCCGGGCAACACCTTGAAGCGCTCCTTGTAGCCCGGTATGCGCGCGGCATATTCCTCCACGAAGTAAGGCCTTTCCGGCCTGGGACCCACGAAGCTCATCTCGCCTTTCAGTATGTTCACGAGTTGCGGCAGTTCGTCTATGCGGAACTTGCGCAGGAAGCGCCCCACGGGGGTTATGCGCTCGTCGTCGGCTGAAGCAAGGACCGGGCCTGTCCGCTCCTCAGCGTCCTTTATCATCGTGCGGAGTTTGTAGAGACGGAACGGCTTCATGTCTTTGCCGACGCGCTCCTGCACGAAGAGGACGGGCAGTCCCATCGAGATCATGATCGCGAGCATCGCGAGGAGGATGACGGGGCTCAACAGGATGAGGAGGACGAGCGCGCCGAAGAAGTCGAAGAGCCGCTTGAACGTCTGGTACCACGGAGGCACGGTCGCACGCGTGATCTCCATGAGCGGGATGTCGGAGACCATCGTGTCCACGGTGCCGATGAAGACCTCGTAGAGTTCCGGCACCACGTCTATGCGCACGTCAGCGTCCTCGGCGAGCACCATGCTCTCGATGAGTTCACGTATCTCGACGGGCGAGACGACTATGACCCGGTCGATGTCGTGCTCGGCCACCACCCGGGCAGCGTCCTCGGCCACGCCGAGAAGGGGGACGTCTTCGGTCTGCAGAGCGCCGCGGCGCACCTCCGAGGCGGACTCAGAAAGCATGCCGACCACCTTGTAACCCCACTTGGAGCGAGTGGTGAGTTCTTTCGCGAGTTCCTGCGCCAGCCTGCCGGTACCCACCAGCAAGACCCGCTGCTCCGGCCAGGTGATGCCACCGAAACGCAGGAAGACCACACGCCAGCCGGCTAGGAGGGCGATGTGGATGAACCAGGACATGACCATCGCCAGACGTGAGAACGATATGAACCTCACGCCTCCGAAGAACAGGAGCGCTGCGGTGAGTGCCGCTCCCAGCGTCACCGCTGCCAGCACGGCGCGTAGGACCGCCCATGGGTTCTCGATGCGCTCCGGCTCGTACAGACCGTAGATGTAGCCGGTCGTCAAATAGATGATGGTGATGATGGGCGCTGTGGCGATATAGGCGTTGAAGTTGAAGGCGGGGAGTTCGCCGCCGAAACGCACGAAGAACGCGAGGACGATGCCGGCGTTGACGAGCAGGGCGTCCAAGACGAGCGACATCGCTATGAAAGGCCCGCGCCTCATCGGCCGGCCTCCGCATGTCCCGATATCGCCTCTTCATAGACGCGCATGGTGTCCTCGGCCATCCGCGGGATCGTGAACTCCGAAAGCGCCCGTTCGCGTGCCTGCCTGCCGAGCCGCTCGCGCAACTCGTCGTCGGACAGAAGATCGTTGAGGGCTATCGCGAGCGCGTAGGCGTCACCCACAGGCACGGTGAGACCGGTCACGCCGTCGAGGTTGGCGAAGGGCACGCCGGTGGGCAGGTCGGTCGAGACGACCGGCGTGCCGGAGGCGTGCGCCTCTATCTGCACCAGGCCGAAGGCCTCGCTGCGAGCGACGGAGGGCAACGCCAGCACCGAGGCGGCGTGGTAGTAGGCGGCCAGTTCCTCGTCCGACTGGGGAGGCAGGAACTCCACGCGGTCGTTGACGCCCCTGGCCACTGCCTTCTCGCGCAGCTCCCCTTCCAGCGGCCCCTTGCCGATCAGCACGAAGTCGGCGTCCACTCCCACCGCCGCCCGTATCAGCACCTCGGCCCCCTTGTAGTAGACGAGGCGACCGACGAAGAGGACTATCGGGCGCTCGTGCGCAGCTCGGATGCGCTCCGCGCGCTCGAGCAGCTCGGGGGTGTCAGCGAAGCGCTCGACATCGATGCCGTAAGGCACCACCCGACACTTGTCCGCACGCGGAGAGAGCAAGGCGCTGTGCTCGACCATGTTCGGCGAGCCCGCGATGATGAGGTCGACCCGGTCGAGCAGACGCTCGAGGACGGGACGGTAGGCGGCACCAAGGAAGCGCTGACGGACGATGTCGCTGTGGTAGGAGATCACCACGGGCAGGTCCGAGTGCGAGCGGGTCCAGGAGACCTCTCCCCAGGGATATGGCGAGTGCAGGTGCACGATGTCGGAGGGCTCATCGCCGCTCGCCAAAGTGCGTATGGCGTGCGGCATCGTGGGCGCCACCGGCGTCGAGGCGTAAGCGAACGCCCGCGCCAAGCGCGTCACCGGCACGCCGTCGACCTCGTCTTCGACACGTTTGCGTCCCTCGTTGGAGACGAGCACGCGCACGTCGGTGCCGAGCGCGGTCAGACCGGAGGCGAGGTCGCGCATATGGTGCTCGATACCCCCCAGGTGAGGGTGGTAGTACTTGTTGACCATGGTGACGCGCATGCGCCTAGTCTTTCCCTTCGACGATGGCCCGGCCGGCGGCCAGCAACTCGTCCACGATACCCATGTTCGAGGCCTCGGCATAGACGCGCACCAGCGGTTCGGTACCGGACGGCCTGAGCAACAGCCATGCGTCATCAGGCAGGAAGAACTTGATGCCGTCGTCACGCCTCACTTCCGAGACGGCCAACCCGGCGATCTCCTTCGGGTCGATTTCGGGCATCCGCTCAAGGAGCGCCTCCTTGGCTGCCGGGTCGAGGCGCATGTCGTAGCGCATGTACTCCAGCGGTCCCGTGACGGCGAAGAGGTCTTCCACCAGCCCGGACATGCTGCGGCCATGCTCGGCCATCATCTCGGTGAGAAGGAGAGCCATCAACAGTCCGTCACGCTCGCGCACGTGGGTCGGGATGCCGATGCCGCCGGACTCCTCGCCACCCACCAGGACGTCACCTTCGAGCATCTGTTCGTATATCCACTTGAAACCGACGGGAGTGGTGACCGCCTCCAAGCCCAGATACGTGGCCAGCCGGTCGACCAGCACGCTCGTCGAGAGCGTCTTGACTATCTTGCCGCTCATGCCCTTGTCCTCGGCCAGATGCCTGGCCACGAGACAGATGATGCGATGCGGGTTCACGAACTCGCCATGCTCGTCGACGGCCCCGATGCGGTCGGCATCGCCGTCCGTCACGAACGCGGCGTCCAGGCCTTCCGCACGCACGAGCGTACGGACCTCGTCTATGTGCGGCGGGATGGGCTCGGGATGGAGGCCACCGAAGCCGGGGTTCAGTTCGCCGTGGATCTCGGTCACCTCTACGCCGAGCGAGCGCAGCGTCTCTGCCAGATAGGCCTGTCCCGCCCCGTAGAGAGGGTCGACGGCCACCCGCAGGCCCGCCGACGCGATCTTCTCGCCGTCGACGAACGCGCGCAGCGCTTCCAGGTACGGTCCCACGAAGTCGCGCTCCTCGTAGGTACCTCGGGCATCGGGCGCAGCCGGAGCCAGGACATCTTCGATGCGCTTGGTGAACGACACCGGCGAAGCACCACCGTCGGCCATGCGGACCTTGAAGCCGAGGTAGGGGCTGGGGTTGTGGCTCGCCGTGAGCATGACCCCGCCGGTGGCCTTCTCGTCGTGGGCGACCGTCCAGCAGAGTGCAGGTGTGGGCAGGTAGCGGTCGGAGACAAGGACCTCGAGCCCGTGGGATGCGATGACCTCCGCGGCGGCGCGAGCGAAGGAGCCGGCCTCGAAGCGCGTGTCGTAGCCGACGATGATGCGGCCACCTGGGGCATCCTCGGAAAAGACCTTGCCTGCCGCGTCAGCCACACGTCTCAGGCTCTCGTACGTGAAATCGTCCGCTATGACCGCACGCCATCCGTCTGTACCGAACCGGATATCTGCCGCAGACATCCCGACCTCCCTTGCGATGGACAGCCGATGAAAACACAAGCATACGTAGTGTATTGTGCCTCAACCCGGAAGATTGCGGGCGGATGCGTCACCTTCTCGGCATGCAGCATGCTACGATGACGGCATCTGCCTGGGCGTTCTACGCTCACACGCCCGGCAAAAGGAGTCTTGACGCATGAAGCGGATCGCGCTCGTCACCCCTCCATATCACAGCGGTGTCGTCGAGACCGCCGGACGCTGGCCGAACGTGGCCTTCGTCTACATCGCGGGTGCGTTGCGCGAGGCCGGCTTCGACCCGGTCATCTACGACGCCATGACCGCAGACCACGACCTCGACGAGATAGCGGCCGAACTCGAGCGCATCGCGCCGGACATGGTCCTCACGAGCGCCTACACCCCCTCCTACCCCAAGGCCATCGAGCTGCTGAGGGTGGCGAAAGCGGCCTTGCCGGGCGTCACGACGGGGATAGGCGGGGTGCATGCGCACTTCATGTACGAGGAGGTTCTGACCGGTGACGGCGACGTCGTGGACTTCGTGCTGCGAGGCGAAGGAGAGGTCACCGCACCCGAACTCGTGGAGTGCCTGGATGTAGGCGACGACCCCTCCAAGGTGGCCGGCATCGCATACCGCGACGAGGACGGCCACGTGCACGTGACGCCGGAGCGCCCCTTCATCAACGACCTCGACTCTCTCCCGACCGCATGGGACCTGGTCGACTGGTCGCTCTACAGGTTCTACCCGATGCCCCACACGAAGCTGGCGGTCGTCTCGACCTCGCGCGGCTGCACGCAGGCGTGCACCTTCTGCAGCCAGCAGGTCTTCTGGCAGCGCTCGTGGCGGGCACGCAGTCCCGAGAGCGTGATCGCCGAGATGGAGATGCTCAGGGACCGCTTCGGAGTGGGCGTCATCATGTTCTCCGACGAGACCCCCACCCTCGACGAGAGGCGCTGGCACCGGCTTCTGGACCTGCTCGTCGAGCGCGAGGTCGGCGCACACATCCTCATGGAGACACGCGTCGACGACATCCTGCGCGACGAGGCGCTCATGCCCCTTTACAATGCCGCAGGCATGAGCCACGTCTACCTCGGGGTGGAGAGGACCGACCAGGCCACCCTCGACATGTTCAAGAAGAACACCTCGGTCGAGATGGGTAAGAGAGCGCTCGAACTGGTCAACTCCCACGACATGATCACCGAGACCTCGTTCGTCCTGGGCCTGCCCGACGACACCCCCGAGACGATAGAGACCACGTTCGAGTTGGCAAGGCATTACGACCCTGACCTCTGCTTCTTCCTCACGCTCTCGCCGTGGCCGTACGCGGACATGTACGAGGAGCTGGAGCCCTACATCGTCAGCCGCGACTACGAGGACTACAACCTGGTCGCACCGGTGATAAAGCCGAAAGCGATGGAGACAGACGAGTTGATGAAGCACATCATCGACTGCTACCGCCGCTTCTACATGGGCAAACTGAAGGAGATCCCCAAGATGTCGCCGTTCAAGCGCGACTACTTCATAGTCACCATGAAACTGCTGATGGAGAACTCCTATCTGAAGCAGTACATGGGCGGACTGGGCAAGATGCCGGCCGAGGTGGCCAGACTCATGGCAGGTCTCAGAGATCCGGCAGCATGAGGGCTTGACGGGACTCGTTCCCGCGAGCGCAGATGAGACGTCCGCAGGACCGAGGATGAGGAGGAAGTCTTGTTCGACGAGGACGGTGCCATCCGACACCTCCATGCGGTGGTGTTGGCCGGCGGTTCGGGTGCACGTTTCTGGCCGCTCTCGCGCGAACTCAGTCCAAAGCAGATGCTCGACATCTTCGGCGGTGTGTCGCTGATAACACGGGCCGTACGCCGGATCCGGCCCATGCTCGAGGACGGCTCGCTACACGTGCTCACCAACGAGCGTTTGTTCGACGAACTCCGCAACCATCTCATCGCTCAGGAGGGTATCGAGGCAGGCGACATCGATTTCCTCGCGGAGCCGGTCCCGCGCAACACGGCAGCAGCGATGGCATTGGCAGCCGCGTACTTGCTGCAACGCGATCCGGAGGCGTTGATGATCGTGCTGCCCTCCGACCATCTGCTCGACGACGGCGAGGTCTGGGAGCGTACCGTGCGCCTCGCATGCGAGGCAGCTGAGGGGGGTGCACTGGTCACCATAGGACTTCAGCCCACCTCTCCGGAGACGGGATACGGCTACATCAAGGCCGGGCGGCCCGTGCCCGGTCTCGGTGAAGGCGACATCGGCGTGCACTCGGTCGACGAGTTCGTGGAGAAGCCGGACCGCACCACCGCCGAGGAGTACGTGGCCGACGGCCGCTACCTATGGAACTCCGGGATGCTGGTGACGCGTGCGGCCACCGTGCTCTCGCAGTTGCGCTCGGTGGGACGACGGAAGGTCACCGAGGACTCCTCTCACGGCGAGCAGATAGCCGACACCGCCGAGTGGCTGGCTGTCCTCCCGCCGGAGGAGTGGCATACAGCGGAGGCGCTGGAGCGGTTCGGTGCGTTGCCTGCCGTCCCCTTCGACAAGGCGGTGCTCGAGATCTCCGAGCGCGTGGTGGTCGTGCCGACGGACCTGGACTGGTCGGACGTGGGCTCGCTGCTCTCATTGGAGCGGCTGGCCGAACCCGACGAGCGCGGCAACGTGTTGGTCGGCAACGTCCATGACGTCGACTCCACCGGGGTCATCGCCTACTCGGCGGACCGCCTGGTGGCCACCCTCGGACTCGCCGACGCCATCGTGGTCGACACCGCAGATGCCACGCTCATCGCCGCCAAGGACCGCGCCCAGGACGTGCGCTCCGTGGTCGAGGCGCTGAAAGCGGCAGGCGCACCCGAGGTCGTCTCGTCGCGCGAGTCGCTTAGGCCCTGGGGGTCGTGGACGCTGCTGATGAAGGGCGATGCGTTCCAGATAAAGTCCATCCTCGTACACCCCGGCCACCGGCTCTCACTGCAGAGCCACGAACGCCGCAGCGAGCACTGGGTGGTGGTCGAGGGCACGGCCGAGGTCGAACGCGACGGCAAGACGGTGACGGTCCGGGCGAACGAGTCGGCCTACATCCCCGTCGGCTGCAAGCACCGGCTCGGGAACCCCGGTACCGAGCCGTTGCGCGTGATCGAGGTTGCCGTCGGCGACTACCTCGGGGAAGATGACATCGTCCGCTACGAGGACGACTGGGGACGTTAGACGAGAGTGCCGGCGTGTGGCCGGCGCACGGACCCTTAGGAGACCACATGGCTAAGCGCGCACTCATCACGGGCCTTACAGGTCAGGACGGCTCGTACCTGGCCGAACTGCTGCTGGACAAGGGCTATGAGGTCTTCGGGCTTGTGCGCCGCTCCTCTTCGGAGACGACCGAGCGCATAGACCACATCACCGACCGCGTCCATCTCGTGGGCGGCGACCTGCTGGACCAATCCTCCCTGCTCGATGCGCTAGAGGAGGCGAGACCCGACGAGGTATACAACCTCGCGGCGCAGTCGTTCGTGGCAGAGTCCTGGAAGGAGCCGGTCTACACGGGCGACGTGGACGCTCTCGGCGTGACACGCCTGCTGGAAGCGATACGCCGTGTGACCCCGAACGCCCGCTTCTACCAGGCGTCTTCGAGCGAGATGTTCGGCAAGGTGCACGAGACGCCGCAGCGCGAGACCACACCGTTCCACCCGCGCTCACCGTATGGCGTGGCCAAGGTCTACGCCTACTACATCACGATGAACTACCGCGAGTCATACGACATGCACGCCTCCAACGGCATCCTCTTCAACCACGAGTCGCCTCGCCGAGGCATCGAGTTCGTGACGAAGAAGATCACCGACGGCGTGGCCCGCATCGCGACCGGCCGTGCCGAGCAGTTGGCCTTGGGCAACCTCGACTCCAAGCGCGACTGGGGGTTCGCCGGCGACTACGTCGAGGCGATGTGGCTGATGCTGCAGCAGGACAGACCCGACGATTACGTGGTCGCCACCGGCGAGACCCACACCGTCCGCGAGTTCTGTGAGATAGCGTTCGCGCGCGCAGGACTGGACTGGGAGAAGTACGTGGTCCAGGACCCGCGCTTCATGCGGCCCGCCGAGGTCGAGATCCTGCTGGGCGACCCCTCGAAGGCCAAGCGCGAACTCGGCTGGGAGCCGAAGGTCGACTTCCGCGGGCTCGTCGAGATGATGGTCGACGCGGACCTGGAGAGGTATAAGGACGAGGGGTAGGAGCGGAGAAGAGTGCTCACAAGGCACAGGGATGGTAGGCCTCAGAACCCGACCTCACCTGCAAGGAACTTGTCGAGAGGCACCCCACCTGTACCTACGATCAGCTTCTTTGCAGATACTCCGAAACTCTTCTCAAAAGCGGCAAAACCACGAGTGCTTGCAGATGACGAACCCGATTTGACCTCGATGAGTATCAGCCGCGAACCCCTCTCGAAGACGAAATCAACCTCATCGCCACCGGCCCTCCAGTAATAGAGTCGTCCACCCGATCTTTGTGTGACCGCTATGAGGTAAGCGCCGACAGCCGACTCGACCAACCTGCCCCAAGACTCGCCATCACGTCGATCTTCGGCAGCAGAAGAACTGGAAAGGGCCCACATCAATGCGGTGTCGTGAACCTGCAGTTTGGGGCTTGAGGCTCTGCGTCTGACGGTCTCGCCTGCATATTTCTGGAGACCACTCACCATACCGGCTCCCTCCAGAAGGTCCAAGTAGTGCGCGAGCGTGGTTGCGTTGCCTGCATCCTGTAGCTGTCCCATCATCTTCCGCAAGCTCAGTTCCCTGCCGGAATACTCGCACGCCAGATAGAGCAAACGCCGGAGAAGAGCAGGTTTGTCCACACGAGCAAGATGGAGCACGTCTCGTGAGAGTGTGGTCTCGATGATCGAGTCTCGCACGTACGCCTTCCATCTGTCTTCATCCTCCACAAAGGGAGCACCGCCAGGATAACCACCGAAAAGGATGAAACGGTCGATATCCCATCCGAAAGCGTCTCTGCACTCGTCGAAAGTCCAGTGCGTCGCCCGGATAGTCTCGAACCGACCGGTCAGACTCTCTCCCATTCCGCGCCCCATGAGCCAGGGAGCAGACCCGGAAACGACCACTCGCAGGTCCCTTCCAGCCCACCCGTCTTCATCCCATAGGCGCTTCACTTCCTCTGCCCAGCCGGGAATCTTCTGGATCTCGTCGAGCGCGAGGATGCAAAGACCTTCTCTATCGACTGATGCTCGTGCGATGTCCCATTGTGCTGCCAGCCAAACAAGGGATTCGATCTGTGGGCCATCCGCACTTGCATAGTGCGAAGGAAGATCGAGTGAGGAAAGCACCTGCCGGATCGATGTGGTCTTGCCGACCTGCCGAGGTCCGGACAGGAACTGTATGTGCGCCCGAGGTTCTTCTAAGCGAGAGCGAAGGACACGGTTGATGCTTCTTTCGTAAACGTAACGCATGCCGCCACCTTCTCCAAAGATTTTGTTCAATATACTGAACATTTTTGTTCAATATACTGAACAAATCAAGAATAATGCCCGTGAACTGCAGTTTTGTGTAAACTCCACCCCTACTTCTTCATGAAGCGGCGCTAGAGCGCCAGGTGCCTTTCGATGGAGGCGTAGTAACCAGACACACACATAAAGTACTCACGCCTTGACGAGACGTACTTCATCCGCGTGAGCTTTCAGGGCTTTGTTGAACCTGCTCGCCTGCATAGGAACAAGTGCCACTTGTACACCTTCGCGGCGGACAATCATAGTAGTAGCTCCTCTTCCGGGCCTACACACTTGTTCGCAAAGTCCAGTATCCGTTTTGCCGTGGGCATCCTCTTGCCTTGCAGCGCGTACAATCTCTTCTGGACGAATCCGCCATCAAGCATGATCGCTATGCGCTTCGTCATAGGCACCTCTCAAAGAAAAGGGAAAGCCCCCGAACCGCGCTATAGTGCGCATCGAAGGGCTTCCAGTATGTATGCCGGCCTACCGGCGTTCGGATACATCGAATATTCCCACTCAAAAAAACTTCTGTCTACCAAGCGCAAGCAGATCAATACCGCAAAGGTATTACCGGATCCTGACCGCCCTCTGACCGGCGCTCGACACGAAGCCCCGGCTCGATGCCCCTCGAGATCCCGGCTCGACACCCCTACTTCTTCATGAAGCGACGGTAGAGCGCCAGGTGCCTTTCGATGGAGGCGGAAGAGGAGTACTCGTCGATGACGCGGTGGCGGGCGCGCTGTGCCATCTCCTGCGCGGCCTCGCGGTCCTCGACCAGGTCTGCAATGGCCGCCACGAGCGCTTTGGGGTCGCCCGGCTCGACCAGGCGAATCTCGGTAGGATGCTCGAAGAGTTCTTCGACGCCTTCCACGCGGGTAGCGACGATAGGCCGCCCCAGAGCGGCAGCCTCCAGGAGTGAGGTCGGCACACCAGGACGAGTCGAGGGGAAGACGGCCACCTCGAGTTCTTTGAGGACGGCGGGCACGCTGTCGACCCAGCCCAGATACTTGACGCGCGAGGACTGCACGCTGTCCTTGAGCGTCCTGAGCAGCGGACCTTCTCCGGCGATCACGGTCTGCACCATCACGCCGCGCGCATTGAGGATGGCCGATGCGGCCACCAGGTTCTCCAGGCCGCGACTCTCCTCGATGCGGCCACCGTAACCGACCAGCGGCCCGCTCACGCCGGAGAGGTCGACCTTCTGCTCGGCCTGCTCCTTGACCTCGGCGATGTCGATGCTCGGCGGGTCCAACACGATAGCGTCGCGCGGGAAGCCGGACTCGGACAACTGGTCGACCACACGTCGACAGTCGGTGACTATCGCCGAGGCAGTGTCGCGGGTACGCGAGTCGAGAGCGCGCCTGACCGTGCGGGTGAAGGGATCGCGGGCAGCACGCGGGAAGTCTATGCCGGGAATCGTGTTGATCACGGCCGTGGCGGAGTCCTTGGCCGCCGCGCGCAAGAGGACGTCGGCGTCGTAACCGCACGAGTGGGCGACGAGCGGACCTACGCGGTCCAGGTATTTCACTATCCGAGAGCGGGTGCGGACGTAGTTGAAGCGGTCCAGCGCGTAGGGCGCGACCTCTATGCCGACTTCCTGGGCCTCCACGGCGAGGGGCGAGCGTGGCGTGCAGATGAGATGCACGTCGGAGCCGAGCGACACCAACGCCGACATCACCCGTAGGAGCCGACGCTCCACGCGGCCCATCGGTCCTGCCCCCCTACTGGAAAGGAAGACGAAACCGGCTTGTGGGAAATCGCGCACCAAGGTCTGCAGCCCTTCTTCTCGTACCCTTCGTCCTACGCCAAGAGTTCAGCGTACAACGTAAGGTATGCCGAGGTCATGCGGGCGACGGAAAAACGCTCGGCGGCCCTGTGCTGGCAGGTCTCGCTCATGACCTCGCGCAAGGAGGTGTCGTTGAGGAGTTCGCCGACCGCCTCTGCCATCTCCTGCGGGTCGCCCGGCTCCACCAGTCGACCGCAGACTCCGTCCTCGACGACCTCGGGGAGCCCACCGACCTCGGTGGCGACCACGGGCGTGCCCAACGCCATCGCCTCGGCAGCGACTATGCCGAAGCCCTCCGAGCGCGATGGGACGACCGCCACCTCGCTCGCAGCGAGAAGCGCCGCGGCCGAGGGTATCCTGCCGAGCAGGCGCACGCGGTCGACCAGGCCGAGTGACTCCCTCAGCGCAGCGACCTCGTCTACCTGGGAGCCCTCGCCCGCCACCACGAACAGCGGCCTTCTGCCAAAGGCGACATACTCGGGAATGAGCGCCACCGCCCGGAGGAAGTCGGTCACGCCTTTGACGGGCTCCAGACGAGCCACCACGCTCACCAGCGGCACCTCCTCCGGATCAGGCAAGCCCTCGGGTAGAGTGGACGAGGAGGCCTCCTCGCGCAACGCCTCGACGTCCACGCCGTTGTATATGACGCGGACGGAATCGGCAGGTGCACCGGCAGCGACCAGTTTGTCCGCCACCGCCCGAGAGACCGCCACCTGCACGTCGGCACGCTTGCGGGTGGCGCGCTCAGCAAGGTCGCGGATCACCTGACCTGCGCGCGAGCCGCCATCGAGCATGGGCGCGTCCGGCTCGACGTGCACGGTGGAGATCACCTTGGAAGCGGAAGGGGCCGTGATGCGTGCGATCTGGTTGGTGAGGAACCCGGTGCCTTGCACTATCTCCGGCTCGAGTTCGGCGAGCATGCGCCGCAGGCGAGGGATCGTCGTCGGCAGGGCGCCGGCGCTCATCTCCATCTCGGTGACGAGCACGCCCATCTCCCGGGCGACCTCCACGATGCCGCTGGCCGGCTGAGCCACCAGATGGACGTCCATGCGTGCGCCCACGGCCCCGTACATCATGTGCACCAGCTGGACCTCTCCCCCTCCGAGGCCGGGACCGCCGAAGTTGTTGAGGTAGACGATGGTGGTGTCTATGAGGACGTCGTTCACGAACACCCCTCTCCGTCCAGGAAAAGAGCCAGTGCCTCGTTCACCGTCTTGAAACGCGCATCCCACGAGTTCTCGCGCGCGAAACGTTCGCGTTCCGCGGCCGACGGCCCGCCCGAAGCGAGCAGGTCGCTCAAAGCCGCCACGAACCCGTCACGGTCGGCCAGGACGATGGGTGCCTCCATGCGCTCGAGTTCGGTCCAGCGAGTGGCGAGCACCGGCAGGCCTGCGGCAAGGTACTCGTAGACCTTGATGGGATGGATGGCATCGACCATCTCGTCCCGGGCGAAGGGCACGACCGCCGCATCAGAGTGTTGGAGGTATGCAGGCACCTCTTCATAAGGGCGCGGACCGAGGACGTGCACGTTCTCAAGGCCCTCCAGCGCATCCAGGGACGTGCGAGCCGGGCCCACGAGCACGAAGGAGGCCTCCTGCATGTCGCGAGCGGCCTCGGACAGAAGCCCTGCATCGAACCAGTACTCCATGGCTCCCACGTAGATGATGCGGGGATGAGGGATGTCGCGCAGGTCGTCGGGCTCTTCGCGCGATGCGGAGAAATGGCCGAAGTCCACGCCGTTGGGAAGACGGACGACACATTCGCGCTCTGCGGATATGCGCTCGTACTCCCGTGAGGAGACCGCGAAGACCACGTCCGCATCGACCAGCGCTTCCTCCTCCAACTCCAAGACCGCCCCGGGAACCTGGGCGAAAGCCGCAGTGGCGTCGGCGACACGGACGGCTCGGCAGCGTGCCTGCATGCCGGCTGCGACCGGCTGGAAGATGGGGTTGGTGAGCCAGATGAGGTCCGGCGAGGCGAAACCTGCCTTCGCCAACTTCCTAGCAAGCGAGGGTACGGTGGCCTTGACCGAGGAGCGGACCACGGAACGGGCGCGCAGAAGCGGTTTGTTCGCCGACGGCAGGAGCGTGAAGGGGCTGTAGTAGGTGATGCCTCCCACGCGATGCGGCCCTTCGCGCCAACCGCGCTTGCGCACCTCGATGTCGCGCTTGACGGGATGCACGAAGTGCAACGGCGACAGAGGATGCGAGACCCACATCACCTCCCAGCCGTTTGCAGCGAACCGCGAAGCGTAGTGGTGACTGCCGACTCGGAAGTCGGACTCGAACGGAAGCGACTCGAAGAAGACGGCTTTCACGTGGCGTCCTCCTCGAGCAGGCGGATCCCGTAGCCGAGCGCCGGTGGCGGGCCTTCCGTCGGAGGAAGGAGGGTAACGGTCTCGTCCTCGCAGAAGTCCGTGACCGTCACCTCGTCCTCACCGAGTTCGACCAGCCGCCAGACCTTGGGACCATAGCCCTCATGATGACCGGCGAAGCCGCGCTCACCGAAGTAGACGCAGACCGCCTTCGGGTCGTCGAGTCGGAAGAGGTCGACGTCGAGGGAGGCGGGCTCCCTGCCTGCCACCTGCGGGGCGTTGTGGGCGCTGACCGAGCGGTACTCGTTCCTGCGCTGCGGGATGGGCGTGTACAGGTATGAGCCGGGGTCGGCGGCAAGCACCTCTCCTTCGGAGACGACCACGATCCCCAACTGGTCGTTGTGCGCGTGACCGCCCAGGCCCTTCTGCCCCACCGGACCGCAGCGGACGGCGAGGTAGAAGTCGCCGCGACGAAACACGAACAGCCCGAAGTCCGGGTAGCCGGCCAGGTCGAAGACCTTGCCCCTCTCGGCTCCGAGGGGGAAGCGCTGACGGACGACGAGGTCGGGGTCGAGGGAGGCCGCGCGTCCCTTCACGCGGTCGAAATCGTCTTCCGTGCCTATCCTCACGCCGGCGGAGTCCCTCCGCACGTCAGCGGGGGGCGCAGACAGAGACTCGCCCTTCGCGAGCGAGGCGGTCACCTGACGGTCCAACCATTCCGGTGCTCCCGGACCCAGCGATGCGCTGCCGAAGAGGGCCGAGGATGCGGAGAGGACGTGCCGGTGGTCGAGGTGGTCCTCGACCCACTCGCTCGCACTCCTCCATCTATAACGCGCGCCGAGTTTGAGCAGGCGCCCGCTGTCGTCGTCCCCGATGCGTGGGTGGGAGCCGTCCGGCGTGGCGGTGTCGCGCACGAACGCCGCCGCACGCCACAGACGCTCGGCCACCTTGTCCGGCACGCTGCCCTCGCCTTCTGCACCTAAGACGAGCGCTGTCCCGTAGACCGCCATCTCGGCGGAGAGCCGGTGGTAGCCGGTCGAGGCCTCGTAGTTCGCCCCGTCCGGCCAGAACTGCTCCTCTGTCTGAGCGAACAACTCGTCGCGCGCGAAGGCCCACCACTCGTCGGTCTCTTCGGACGAGGGCAGGTAGGCGGCGGCGAACAGCAGGCCGAGGATGTCTGCAAGATAGTGGTTGCCGCGGAAGTAGGGGTCGCCCTCGAGATTGGCGCGGATGTGACGGCCATGCTCCAAGACGGAGCGGGCGAAGGTATGCGCGAAATCGTCATCGAAGGTGGCGCCGGCCGCACGGAAGAGGTCGAAGGCCACCAGCCAGTCGACGATGCGGATGGCGACGTCCATCGTGCACGCCCAGTCCACCCCGAAACGCGGGGGGTTGGCTGCCATGAAGTCGAGGATCTGGTCGCGGAACCCGCTCGCGAGCCGATCGCGGTCTTCGGCAGAAGACCAGCAGGCCAGGACCGCCATCTGCGGCAGATGGTGGCAGCGGGACAACTCCCAGGGCACCTTGATGTCGGCACCCCGCGCCGGTGTGACCTCGATCTCGCGGTACCAGGCGACAGACGGCCAGCGGTAACCGGAGCGGATGTCTATGTGCCAGTCGATGGGCGCATAGGACTCGGAGACCATCGACCAGATCCTGCGGGCCTCCTTCAGGTTCGGCTCGGAGACACGCTTGCGCAGCCACGCCCCCTGGGAGTCGGCCGAGACCTCCGGACCCGCCTCGAAGCGGATGCCTTCGAGCCCGGCACACTCGATGCCGTACGCGACGTGCACCCAGCCCGAGCCTAAGATGTCGAAGCGGTGGGCCAGGTAGTGTTCGCAGACCGGCTCGAGCCACTCGGTGCCGGGAGTCTCCTCAGGCGCCTCCAGGATGCGTGCGAGCGGGCCATCTGGCGCATCGGAAGCGTACGTGGGCTTGCGTGCGTCCACGGAGCGTTGAGCACGGAAGCGCCGCGTGTCGACGGTACGCTTGCGCACCTTGTCGAGGACCTGGCGCAAGGAGAGTTCGTGGAGCCGGCGCACCTTGTATGAAGCGCGGGAGCTCATCTTCCGCTCAACGCGTCCTCCACCGAGAACGCGATCTCCATCGCCTGTGCCTGCTGCCACAGCGGGATCGGCGGCTCGCCCCCGGACTTCAGCGCCTCGGCGAACTCCACGAGTTCTTGCTTGTGCCCTTTGTCCTGCATCTGCGTGCGCACGCCGTCGGCAGAAGAGCCGCGCACCGTGAGCGTCTTGTAGTCGTCTAGTAGATAGACCGCACCGTCGCAGAAGACCTCCATCTGCTCCTTGGGATGTTCCTGCGCCCCCATCGAGGTGTAGACGAGGGTGGCCACGGAACCGTCCGCGAACGTCACGGTCATCGCGAAGTTGTCGGAAGGCGAGTACTTGCCGGAACGCGGGGTGATGGCGGCAGCGGTCACGTCGACGACCTCGGCCCCGGTCAGGTAGCCGAACAGGTCGTAGATGTGGCACGCCTCGCCGATGTTGCGTCCTCCACCCTGCACGGGGTCGTGGACCCAGTGGTCGGCCGGGACGAAGCCGGCGTTCATGCGATAGGTGATCATCATCGGCGCGCTGCGTCCTTCGACGAGTTCGGCGATGCGCTTGGCATGCGGGGAGAAGCGGCGGTTGAAGCCGGTCATCAAGAGCGGAGCGTCGTCCTTGCCCTCGAAGAAGGCCAGCACCTCGGTGAGTTCGTCGGCGTTCATGGCCAGCGGCTTCTCGACCAGCACGTGCTTGCCGGCCTTAAGCGCCGCGAGTGCGAGCGAGGCGTGCGAGTCGTGACGGGTGGCGATGAGGACGGCGTCGGTCTCGGCGTCGGAGAAGGCCTCGGCCGGGTCGGTGGCGGCGAAGCCGGCCCCGTAGTGCTTGGCGACCTCGGAGGCGTTGTGACCGGTGCGGCTTATCACGCCGCGCAACGTGTAGAGGTTCGAGAGGGCGGCGATGTCGGGCAGGTGCGTGGCCTTGGCGAACGAGCCGGCGCCTATCAGCGTCAGACGCACCTTGTCGCCCTTCACGGGCGTGACGCCCGGAGTGTCTATGCGATGGCGTGTCCGCGCCTCGTCGGGACGAGGATATTCGAGCAGGACGAGGAGGGGGGCGCCCTCGCCGGACTGGAGAGCGGCGTAGGCCTCGTGAGCGTTGTCGATGAGGTAGGTGTAGTCGATGAGCGGCTCGACGTCCACGCGGCCCTCCGCGACAAGGCGCAGGTACTCGGACATGTTGCGGTTCTCGGTCCAGCGCACGTAGCCGATGGGATAGTCGCAGCCGTCCTCCTCGTAGGCGGCATCGTAGCGACCCGGCCCGTAGGAGGTCGAGATGAAGAAGTCGAGTTCTTTCTCGTAGATGTCGGAGCGGTCGATGTCGAGCCCCACGTCGCCGACCAACACGACCCTGCCCTTCTTGCGGCAGAGTTTGAAGGCGGTGGAGACGATGTCGCTGGAGGGCGAGGCGGCGGTGATGATCACGCCGTCGGCCCCGTGCCCTTCGGTCAGGCGCAGGATGGCTTCGACGGCCTCGGTGCGCCCGGCACCCAGAGCGCCGTCCATCCCGAGGTCGAGCGCGCGCTGCTCGCGCTTGGGGTCGAGGTCGCTGCCGAAGACGTGGCATCCGTTGGCCTTCAGGATCTGAGCGGTGATCTGCCCTATCACGCCGAGCCCTATCACGACGAACGTCTCGCCGAGGGTGGGAGCAGCACGGCGCACGCCCTGGAGCGCGATGGCACCCAACGTCACGGTGGAGGCCTCTGCGCTGGGAACACCGTCTGGCACGGGCGCGACCAGGTTGCGCGGCACGGCGATGACCTCGGCGTGGTTGGCGACGCCGGCCCCGGCGCAGGCCACGAGTTGGCCTACCGCGAGGTCGGTGACGCCCTCGCCGAGAGCGAGCACTGTGCCTGCCGCCGAATAGCCCGTCGGTGCGCCCGAGCGCAACTTGCCCTCCACCACGCTGCGGGTCTTGGAGATGCCCTGGGAGAGCATCATGTCCACGACGCGCTTGACGTTCTCGGGCTGGCGGAGCGCACGCTTCCACAGCGGGACGCCGCTGGCGCGCACGCCGGAGAGTTCGGTCCCCACGGAGACCGCCGAGTCGCTGACCGACACGAGCACAGTCCCCGGGCCTGCGACGGGTGCGGGGACCTCTTCGACGACGACCTCGCCGGACCTTACGAGTACCTGTTTCATGCGCCTGCGCTCCTCCTCCGGGGCGAGACGAGCCTCACTCTGGACATCCTGCAGAAGATGCTAGGGGATATCGCGGAGTTACGCACGTCACGCGCGGAGGTGTCACCGTCCCGTGTCCTTTTGCAGCAGGTCGGCATAGACATCCAACAGCGCCTGTTTCTGCACCGGCCAGTTGTAGGTAGTCTCGGCCAGGCGTCGTCCGCGGGCAGCCATTTCCGCACGCTCCTCGGGATGGTCGATGAGGTAGCGGATCGCCTCTGCCATCGAGTCGGGGTCGCGGGGTTTGGCGGTGACCCCCACCTTCTCGCGGTCGACGAACTCGGCCATCACGGG
>CAYWAF010000017.1:0-20248 GCA_964456355.1 uncultured Eubacteriales bacterium
TCTGCACGCTATACTGGATGTCCCTGTCGCCTTCGAGCGGGCTCCGGACGGCGGTAAGCTGTGAACCTGGTCAGGTCCGGGAGGAAGCAGCCATAAGCGGCCTCTTCCGGGCGTCCGGGGTCCACTCGGGGGCGACAGCGGATTCCTCCCCATGTCACTTCGGACAGGTATACTGCTGGCGGAGTCGTCGTAGTAGGCCGCACGGAGGGAAGGCCACGCATGGCCCATCAGTCCCTTTACCGTAAGTATCGCCCACAGGGTTTCGACGATGTCGTCGGTCAGTCCCACATAACTCGGACGCTGCAGAACGCGGTGGCCGAGGACTCCGTCGCGCACGCGTACTTGTTCGCAGGCCCGCGAGGCACCGGCAAGACCACGACGGCCAGGATACTGGCGAAAGCGCTCGACTGCGAGAAGGGGCCGACCCCCGATCCCGACCTGACGTGTGAGCAGTGCATCGACATCGCCGAGGGGCGTCATCCCGACGTTCGGGAACTGGACGCCGCCTCCCACACCGGCGTGGAGAGCGTGAGGGAAGAGATCATCAGCCGGCTCCAGTACGCTACCTCGCGTGGGCGCTACAAGATCTACATAATCGACGAGGTCCACATGCTCTCGATAAGCGCTTTCAACGCCTTGCTCAAGAGCATCGAGGAGCCGCCACCGCACACGGTGTTCATCCTGTGCACGACGCATCCTCACAAGATCCCAGAGACCATCCGCTCGCGCTGCCAGCGCTTCGACTTCCACAGGATAAGCGTCGACGACATCGTCGAGAGACTCGCCTACATCTGCGAGCAGGAGGAGATATCCGTGGCGGAGGGCGCGCTCATGCTCATCGCCAAGCACGCCGCAGGTGGCATGCGCGATGCCATCTCCACTCTCGACCAGCTCGCCACCTTCACAGGCAAGCAGCTGGAGCTGGCAGACGTCGAAGGACTCCTGGGTGAGGTGGACAGCGCTCTGCTCTTCGAGATGGCCTCCCTGATAGCCGCACGCGACATCGCCGGCTCCTTCCGCTTCGTGGCCACACTCGCCGAGTCGGGCACGGACATAGGCGAGTTCGTGCGCGACCTCACCGCCCACATGCGCGACCTCTATGTGACGGCGGCCGTCGGCGATGCGACGGGGATAGTGGACACGACGTCCGAGAGGCTCTCGCGTCTGTCGGGACAGGCCTCCGAGTTCGGTGAGGACAGGCTTGCCAGGATACTGGACATCCTGGGCGATCTCGGCTCGCAGATGCGTTGGTCCTCCGATCCCCGCCTCGCTCTGGAGGTCGCACTCACTCGCATGGCCAGGCCACAGGGCGACCTCACTCTCGAAGCCCTTGCGGAGCGCATCGAGGCACTGGAGGCCGGGGTCCCGATCAAGCTTCAGGAGACGACTCCGGCTGCCGCTGAGGAGCAGAGCCGCGAGCGGCCGTCCTCTACCGAAAAGACTCCGGCTGCAGACGAGGCGGCCGAGCCTGTCGTCGTGGAGGCGCCGTCGCTCGAGATGAAGAAGCTCGACCGGGCAGCGCTGAAGAGGGCGTGGCCCGGCATACTGGCCGAGGCGCGCAAGGCCAAGGCGTCGCGCGCGACCTTCTTCGCGAACACGGAGATAGACGTGGACGAGGATTCGGTGACTGCGGTCGTGGAGTTCCCTTCCGACGCGCAGTTCACGATGGAGCAGGCGCAGGCTCCCGAGACCCGTGACCTGCTGGACCGGGCGTTCGGGACGGTGCTCGGCTTCCGACCTCCGGTGCGCTTCCAACTCGGTCGAGGTCCGGTGCGAGAGGCGGTCGATGACGAGATGCTGCAGGAGGCGGAGGCTGCCGATCCTTCCGGCGGGCAAGAGCCTCTTGAAGAGATCTCTTCGCACGTGGCCGTGCAAGGGGAAGACCCGGAGGCGCCGATCGGACCAGAGAGCGTGGAAGACGTCGAGAGAGTGCTCATGGACGAACTCGGGGCGCGAGTGATAGCAGAACACACGCATTCGGATGGAGAGGAAGGGACTGAAACGTGAAACAGCCCAACATGGCCAACCTGATGAAGCAGGCCCAGAAGATGCAAGCCGAGATGGCGCGCGTCCAAGAAGAGTTGAAGAACGACCGCGTGGAGGCTTCGGCCGGAGGCGGGATGGTGAAGGTCGTCATGACCGGCGACATCCGCGTTGACAGCGTGACCATAGACCCGGCTGCCATAGACCCCGACGACATCAGCATGCTGGAGGACATGATCGCAGCGGCCGTCAACGAGGCATCTCGTCAGGCGCAGGAACTCGCCAGCGAGAAGATGTCGGCTGTGACAGGCGGCATGGGCATCCCGGGACTGTGATCTGACCGGATGCGTTACGCACCTGCGATCGCAAGGCTTCTGGAGGAACTGGAGCGCTTGCCGGGCATCGGCCCCAAGTCCGCACAACGGCTCACGTATCACATCTTGCGTGCCGACGAGGAGGACACGAAGCGCCTTGCCGATGCCATCCTCGAGGTCAAGCGCGTCATCCATTTCTGTCCTCGTTGCTTCAACTTCGCCGAAGGCGACCTGTGCGACATCTGCGCCGACCCCTCCAGGGACCACTCCACGATATGCGTCGTCGAGGAGCCGCGTGACGTGGTGGCCATCGACAGGACGGGGGAGTACTCCGGCGTCTACCACGTTTTGCAGGGTGCGATATCGCCTATCGACGGCATAGGTCCCGACCAGCTGCGGGTGCGAGAGCTGGTCGACAGGGTCTCACAGGAGGATGTCCGGGAGGTCGTCATAGCGACCGATCCCGATGTCGAAGGAGAGACCACGGCACTGTATCTCGCACGTCTCCTCAAGCCGCTCGGGGTGAAGGTCACCCGCATCGCATCGGGCCTGCCCGTCGGGGGAGATCTCGAGTACGCCGACGAGGTCACACTCGGAAGAGCGCTGGAGGCAAGGCGGGAAATGTAGCTGTCGATGCCGCAGGACGCGCATCCGACGGCTTCTTCAAGTATCCTATTGTGACCACTGTCCCCGCACAGCATGGAGTGACGGGGCTGTCGCATCGGCGGCGATCGAGAAAGGGGAGTCTGATGCAGCAGCTGACGGAGATCCGTTGGCATGCGCGTGCCGGCCAGGGAGCGGTGACCGCCGCCAAGGTCGTTGCTGAGACGGCACTCAGCTCGAACCAGTACATGCAGGCGATGCCTGAGTACGGTCCAGAGCGCATGGGTGCGCCGATCAAAGCGTTCACGCGCATCAGCCCGGATCCTATCGACATCCACTGCAACATCGAGGAGCCGAACGTCGTGATCGTGCTCGACGAGACGCTGCTCGACGTGGTGGACGTGACTGAGGGCATCACCGACGACGGCGTGATCATCCTCAACACGTGCACGCCTCCGGAGGAGATGAAGAAGACCCTCGGAGTGCCCGACACGGTGAAGGTGGCGTGCGTGGATGCCTCAGGCATCGCGTTGGACACGATAAAGCGTGACATACCGAACACGCCCATAGTCGGCGCTTTCGCCAAAGCGACCGGAGGCGTCATCGACCTGGACAACTTCAAGTCGCTTCTGGCGAAGAACCTCTCGAAGAAATACGGACAAGAGATGATCGACGCGAACTTCGCAGCGGTCGATCGGGCATACGAGGAGGTGACCGTGGCATGAAATGGGACATCTCCGACATAGACTCGTGGAAGGCGGAGGATTTCCCTCTGGGCGCTTCCATTCCGGAAGCCGGCAACTCGCGCTACTACCGCACCGGTGGATGGCGCAGCAACTGGCCGTATCGTGACAAGGACACCTGCACCGACTGCCTCATCTGCTGGATCTGCTGTCCGGACAGCGCGATACGCGTCGAGGACGAGAAACTGGCCGACGAATGGCTCGACCTCGATCACTGCAAAGGATGTGGCGTCTGTGCCAACGAGTGTCCGGTCGACGCCATAACCATGGTCCCTGAAGGCTGCGAACTGCCGGAGGTGAAGTAGCCATGGCTGAGACCCGTACCGTAGCCACCACCGGCAACCTGGTCGTCGCAGAGGCCATGCGCCAGTGCAAGCCGGACGTCGTGGCCGCATATCCCATAACGCCTCAGACGACCATCGTCGAGGAGTTCGCGAAGTTCGTCGCTCAAGGTCGCGTGCACACCGAGTACGTCTGCGTCGAGTCGGAGCACTCGGCGATGAGCGCGTGCATCGGCGCATCCGCCGCAGGCGCCAGAGTGATCACGGCGACCGCCTCCCAGGGGCTCGCTCTCATGTGGGAGGAGTTGCACATCGCCTCCGGCATGCGTCTCCCGATCGTGTTGGCGAATGCCAACCGTGCGCTGTCGGCTCCCATCAACATCCACTGCGACCACGGTGATGCGATGGGCGCTCGGGACACCGGTTGGATCATCTTGTTCGCCGAGAACGCACAAGAGGCGTACGACAACACCATCATCGCCCTGAAGGTCGCAGAGGACCCCGAGGTCTTGCTGCCTGCCATGACCTGCCTGGACGGATTCATCACCACGCACTCAATCGACAGGACCGACCTTCTCGACGACGACACCGTCGCCGAGTTCGTGGGTGAGTACGAACCCAAGAACGCCTTGCTCGACGTGGACGACCCGGTCAGCCTCGGCAACTTCGCCGGTCTGGGTGGGCCGTACTTCGAATTCAAGAAGGTCCAGCGTCTGGCCATCGACAGGTCCAAGGGAGTCGTCGAGCGGGTGGGCGCCGAGTTCTCCGAGATATCCGGCCGCCCCTTCGGCCTGATCCAGACCGACATGATGGACGATGCCGAGATAGCCATCGTGGCCGTGGGCTCGACTGCAGGCAACGTCCGCTACGTGGTGCGCCAGTTGCGCGACGAAGGCATCAAGGCGGGGCTGGTCAAGCTCCGCTGCTTCCGGCCGTTCCCGGGCGCGGAGATCGCCGAGGTCCTCAGGGGCCTCAAGGCGGTCGCAGTGCTCGACCGTGCCGAGTCCTTCGGTGCCGAGGGCGGACCGCTCTACCTGGAGGTCCGCAATGCCCTCTACGACTCGACCGAGCGCGTGCCGGTCGTCGATTACATCTACGGCCTCGGCGGGAGCGACGTGCGCCTCGACCTGATCCGCCGAGTTTTCTCCGACCTTTCCGACATCGCGTCCGGCTCGGCTTCGCCAGGCGGACTCGTCTACCTCGGCGCTCGATAGGAGGGAGTCAAGATGCCTACACTCAAAGAACTCTCCCACCGCCATGACCGCCTGGCAGGCGGCCACCGTCTCTGCGCGGGCTGTGGCGCATCCATAGCGATACGACAGGTGTTGCTTGGAGCAGGCGAGGACCCGGTCGTGGTCGGATGTGCCACCGGCTGCCTCGAGGTTTCCACCTCGATCTACCCGTACACCTCGTGGGACACCCCGTTCATCCACAACGCTTTCGAGAACTCCGCTGCCACCGTCTCAGGCGTGGAGGCTGCTTTCAAGGGGCTGAAGGCGGCAGGCAAGATACCTGCCGACAAGAAGGTCCGTTTCCTGGCCATAGGTGGTGACGGCGGCACTTACGACATCGGACTGCAGTCCTTGTCCGGCGCCATGGAGCGCGGGCACGACATGGTCTATGTCTGTTACGACAACGGCGCTTACATGAACACCGGCATCCAGCGCTCCTCGGCCACTCCGAAGGGCGCATGGGCGACCACTGCAGAAGTCGGTGTAGCCCAGCAGGGCAAGCAGCAGAAGCGCAAGGACCTGACTTCCATCATCGCTGCTCACGGCGTCCCGTACGTGGCGCAGGCGTCGATCGGGTACTGGAAGGACCTCGTCACGAAGGCCGAGAAGGCCTTCAACACCGAGGGCCCTGCCTTCATCAATGTGCTCGCTACCTGCCCTCGTGGCTGGCGCAGCGCATACGACAAGTCGGTCGAGATCGCCAAGCTCGGCGTGCAGACCGGCTACTGGCCCTTGTTCGAGGTCGAGAACGGCGAGTGGAAGATGAGCGCGCAGAGCAAGGCCCTCATCAAGGCCGGTCGCAAGCCGATCGAAGAGTTCCTAAAGACCCAAGGACGCTTCAAGCACTTGTTCAAAGAGGAGAACGCCGACCTGTTGGCGGAGATCCAGAAAGACGTGGACGAGTACTTCGCGTATGTGCAGGCCCGCTGCGGGCTGTGACGAGCATCCATCTGTGGACGAGCGGGCCTCGGAAGCGACTCCGGGGCCCGCTTTCGATGCTAGAATGTCATTTAGCCAATCGACCTACCTGCTAGGAAGTGAACGTTCCTGTGACTCGCTGGCGTATCACGCTCTCGATCACCATTCTCATGCTGGTCGTGATGTCCGCATCGACAGCATGCACCACCACTACGGACGAGACCACCACCACACCGGAGACCGTTGCGAAGGAGCGCATCCGCGTCTCAGGCTCAGGGACGTCACTCCCGCTCTTGCAGATACTCACCGATGAGTATTCGGCCACTCATCCGGACGTGGAATTCGTCTACCTGCCCGGCCTCCATAGCGGTGGGGGTATCCGGGGCGTGGCAGCCGGTGACTTGGAGCTGGGTGCCGTGTCGCGCGAACTGACGGATGAAGAGGCCGCCTTGGGTCTCACGTACGTCAAGCTTTCCGATGACGGCTTGGTCATGGCGACGCATCCCTCTGTCGAGATCGACGGACTGACCTCCGAGCAGATACGCGAGATCTACCGAGGAGAGCATGTCAACTGGAGCACTCTGGGCGGTAACGACTTGACCATCACCATCCTGGACCGTAACGAGGACGAGTCGGCGAAGATCATCTTGCGCAAATACGTGCTTGGGCCGGACCTCGAGATCACGTCGAAGGCGGTCAGCCTTTTCTATGAGCCCGACATGGTGGAGGGACTCATGAGCACGCCCGGCTCCCTGGGTTACTTCTCGCTGGGCTACGGACTCTCGGAGGACGTTCCGGTGAACTATCTTTCTCTCGACGGGGTCGAGCCCACGGTCGCCAACATCGAGAACGGATCGTATGAGATGGTGAGGCCGTTAGGGGTGGTGGCGGCAGAGCCCATGTCGGAAGAGACGAAGAGTTTCCTGGAGTGGGCACAGAGCGAAGAGGCCAGGACGCTTGCGCGCGAGCAAGGGTTCGCCCCACCGAGACTCGAAGGTGAGTAGATGGGCCGCAACCTCTTCGGCAAGCATCTCTACAGCCAGATCATCATGCCTCTGGTCCTGGCTTCACTCATCGTCGGCGTCGTCGCCACTGTCGTGGCAGTCTACTTCCTCGGTGGCCTGACCGATGCCTGGGTCGACCAAGTGGCACAGAACGCCGCATCCAACCTGAGCGAGCGGTTGAACCATGTGGGCTGGGACGTCACGCACGTGGCAGAGTTCGCATCCGAGGACCCGCGCCTGAAGTCGGCCTTGGCCAGAGGCGACCTTAACGAGGCGAGCGGGCTCATCACCCGGATGAACATCACGATGGGCTACGACAACCTGATGATTCTCGATGAGAACGGAACGGTCCTTTTGACCACCGGCATCGAGGGCGTGGAGCTGGGAAGCACCGTCTTGGAGGAGGAAGAGAGGTCCTACACCGCCCTTCAGATGGCACACCCGACGTTCCTGAAGTTGGGCGGCAAGAACACCCTCACAGTCCTGCAACCGATAGCGGCGGACCCGGACGTCTACACGCTGGCGATCTCCATGGTGATAGACGATGACTTCCTCACAGAGATCGCGCACGGCGCAGCGGACGCCGCATGCTTCTATGACGTGAACCTTAACCGCGTGGCTTGCTCGTTGCCCGGCGAAGATGATTTCGGCGCTGACGACTCGAAGGTGATAGACGAGGTTCTCCGTGAGCCCACCGAAGACATGAGACGTGCCCTGGAGGAAGCGGTCGACACTGGGATGGGCGAGACCGACATCACAGCTGGGGAGCACGAGTACAAGTTCAGGGTGGACCGCGTGCACATGGACGAGGGCCCGGTCAACCGGGCCTATGGATACATCGCCATCCTGATCAACCAGGAGGTCAGCTCTCAGGCGGCTCGCACCACCACCAATCTGATAACGATGTGGTCCGTCATCGCCGTGCTCGCGCTCGTCGGCTTGGGCCTGTGGGTCGCTCGCCGCGTCTCCGATCCCCTGGTGGAATTGGCCGAAGGCGCGAAGCGCATCGCCGACGGCGATTTCGACACCAAGATACATATCGCGGGCGACAACGAGATCGCCCACCTGGCAGAGAGCTTCAACCAGATGACCGATTCGCTGAAGGAACGCAGCGAGAGTCTCACAAAGAAAGTGCTCGAACTGGCCACCCTGTACGAGATGAGCCGAGCCCTCGGCTCGACGTTGGACATGGAGACGCTTCTCGAATCGGTCCTGGATTCGGCTTTGAGGATCTTCGACCTCGACTGTGGCTATGTGACTCTCCTCGATCAGGAGACCGGCAGGCTCGAGCTCAAGGCATGGCGGGCGCCTGGAGCCGAAAGGCCTGACGAGGAGGCGTTGCGCAGCTCCATGTCTGAGTGGGTGGCGCGAGAGGGGCGCCCTCTGATCTTCAACCCGACCCTGGGCGATCAAGGCTCCGACGAGGTGGACAGCGTGACCGGCGCTCTGGCGGCTCTCTGTGTCCCTCTTATCTCGGGTGAAGGCGTCTTGGGCGCCATCATCGTCGGCAGCCATGATCCGGAGTTCCGCTTCACCAGCGACGATGTCCGTCTCTTGTCCACCATCGCGAACCACGTGACCATCGCCATCGGCAACATCGAGCTGTTCGCGAGCCTGCAAGACGCCTACTTGTCCACGGTGAAGTCACTCGCTGCCGCCGTGGACGCCAAAGACACATACACCCGCGGCCATTCCGATCGCGTGGCTCAGTACGCAGATCTCCTTGCGGAGGAGATAGGCCTCTCCCCGGAACAGCGGACCGCTCTCAGGATGGCGGCCTATCTGCACGACATCGGCAAGATAGGCGTCAAGGAAGAGATCCTGCTCAAACCCGGACGACTCACGGACGACGAGATGGCGCAGATGAGGCACCATCCGTTGATAGGCGCGAACATTCTCAAACCCGTCGGGTTCCCATGGCCCATAACCCCCATCGTGCGCCATCACCACGAGCGTTGGGACGGCAATGGTTATCCTGCCGGCCTGAAGGGCGAGGAGATCCCGTTGCTGGCTCGCATACTCACCGTGGCGGACGCGTATGAGGCGATGATCGCGGACCGCCCCTACAGGCGAGGTCGGACCAGTGAAGAGGGTCTCGAGGAGTTGCGCAACTGTGCCGGCAAGCAGTTCGACCCCGACCTGGTGGAGGCTTTCATCCATGCAGTCAAGACGCGGATGGCCGAAGAGGAGGTCCATCCTTCTTCTGCGCTCACGGAGGTGCAGCTCGACGAGGCGCGCGCGATCTTCGTCGCCATCTGTGAGGGGATGATCACCAGCTTCCGCAAGCTCGGCGGTCCAAAACTGGCTGCCAACGTGGAAAGCGAGCTCAATGCCGCGTTCGCCGAGGCAGGCCTGCCGGTGGTCGTGCACTCCAGCAACGTCTCGGTCGACTTCGATGACCGCCTCTCTTTCGATGAGGAGATAGCGATGATGCGGCGCGTGCTGCGCATGATGGAGTCCACCATGGGCAACATGTCCGGTCATACGCTCGTCGACCATTTCTATGCTGACGCCATGGCCGGGCTTTCCGACAGGATGCGTCGACTCGCGCACTCGTTGGAGCTCTACGTCAACTGAGCGTATCCGCTCTGCGGCCGTAGCGGTGCTAAACTGTTTCGACCACAGTGGCCTACCACTTATTCCCAAAGTGATGGAGGTCTGGATGGCTCTGGTCGTGACCAAGTTCGGTGGGACCTCGGTCGGGACCACCGAACGGATAGAGAAGGTCGCCGAGCGTCTCATCGCACTTCGCGAGCGAGGCGACGGCGTCATCGCCGTGGTCTCTGCCATGAGTGGGGTAACCGACGGCCTCCTCACCCTTGCCGAAGAGATCTCGGACGCTCCGCCGGAGCGGGAGATGGACATGCTGCTTGCCACGGGAGAGCAGGTGACCATCGCCCTGCTGGCGATGGCTATACACGCCAAAGGCCATGAGGCCATCTCCTTCACCGGCCCTCAAGTGGGCATCGTCACTGACCGAGGGCATACGAAAGCGCGCATCCAGGAGGTTCGTGCGGAGCGCTTGGCCGAGGCGCTCGAGGACGGCAAGATAGCGATCGTGGCAGGATTCCAAGGAGTCACGCCGGACGGTCAGATAACGACCCTCGGCCGTGGCGGCTCCGACACCACTGCCGTCGCGATAGCTGCCGGTGTGGGCGCCGACGTCTGTGAGATATACACGGATGTGGACGGCGTGTTCACCGCGGACCCCAGGATAGTCCCCGAGGCGAGGATGATCGAGACCATATCCTACGAAGAGATGCTCGAGATGGCGGCCACGGGCGCCAAGGTCTTGCAGTTGCGCTCGGTGGAGTTCGCGAGGAACCACGGTGTGGTGATACACGTACGCTCTAGTTTCACCGACAAGGAAGGGACCATCGTCAAGGAGGTCGACGAGTCCATGGAACAGGCGATCATCTCCGGAGTCACGCACGACACCTCTGAAGCGAAAGTGACGCTGCGTGACGTCCCGGACCGTCCGGGCGTGGCGGCTGATGTCTTCAGCACGTTGGCGGAGGCCAACGTCAACATCGACATGATCATCCAGAACGTCTCCGAGCAAGGGATCACCGACATCTCCTTCACCGTTCCGAAGGAAGATCTCGTCAGGGCACGTCGCGCCACCGAGAAGGTGGCCACGGAGCTCGGCGCTCGGCGCTGGCACGTCGACGAAGGGGTCGCAAAGGTCTCGCTCGTCGGCGCCGGCATGAAGACCCACCCGGGGATAGCGGCCCGGATGTTCCGAGCCCTGGCTGATGCCGAAGTGAACATGGAGATGATCTCGACGTCCTCCATACGCATCTCTTGCGTGATACGCGAGGACCAAGCGGCGACGGCCGTGCGTGCGTTGCATGAGAGTTTCAATCTGGCAGAAGGGGAGATCGCCTCAGAGGCTGCACCCGGTTGCGGTGAAGGAGGTTGATGTGGGCTGGGACAAGACCATCCCTGACAGGCCGGTGGTCGCGGTAGCGGGTGCCACCGGTGCGGTCGGAGGCGAGATGCTCAAAGTGCTCGCTCAGCGGGAGTTCCCGGCCGAGCGCGTGATAGCGTTGGCCTCATCGCGCTCCGTCGGAAAGCGTCTGCCTTTCGCCGACGGCGAACTCGAGGTCGCCGAACTCACCGAAGACTCCTTCGAGGGGGTCGACATAGCGCTTTTCTCTGCAGGGGCCTCCGTCAGCAAACGCTTCCGTGACGCGGTGGTCGAAGCCGGATGCGTGATGATCGACAACTCCTCGGCGTTCAGGATGGAGGACGGGATGCCTCTCGTGGTGCCTGAGGTCAATCCTGCCGATGTGCACGAACACACAGGAGTGATAGCCAACCCGAACTGCTCGACCATACAGATGGTCGTGGTCCTGGCGCCGCTCCACAGGATGCGCCCCATCAAGCGGGTGGTCGTCTCCACCTATCAGGCCGCCTCGGGTGCAGGTGCGGCTGCCATGCGCGAGTTGTACGACCAGACCGAGCAGTTCCTCAACGGTGAAGAACTGACGGTGGAGCATTTCTCCCACAGGATCGCGTTCAACTGCATCCCGCAAATAGACGTCTTCCTCGACGACGGCTCCACGAAAGAGGAGTGGAAGATGGTCGTCGAGACGAGGAAGATCATGCATGCGCCGGAGATCGCCGTGCATGCCACCTGCGTGCGCGTTCCAGTTCTACGGTGTCATTCCGAGGCTATCGACGTGCAGTTCGATGGCGATGCGCCGCTGGACTTGGACGAGGTGCGTCAAGCCCTCTCCGACGCTCCCGGTGTGACCCTGATGGACGATCCCGCCTCACAGACCTATCCGATGCCCGCCATGCTGGAAGGTAGCGATGAGACGTATGTGGGCAGGCTGCGGATGGATGGATCGGCTCCCGGATGTGTCTCGATGTGGGTCGTCGCAGACCAGCTTCGGAAGGGTGCCGCACTCAATGCAGTGCAGATCGCCGAAGAGCTTCTCGGGTGACGACGCATATACGCACGATGTATGCTTGGCAGGTACCTCGTTCTATCTGGATGACCGAGGATGATGTGAGAAACGCAAATGGACAGTGAAGCAAAGGCTGACATCCTGGTGGTCGAGGACGATGCGACGATAGCGCGCTTCGTCGAACTCGAGCTGGAACATGCAGGGTATGCGATCACGAAGTGTACCGACGGCAAGGAAGCCCTGCAGATGGTCGAGGACTCCAGGCCTGACCTGCTCATCTTGGACCTGATGCTGCCCGGCATGGACGGCATCGAGGTGGCGAAACAGATAAGAGAGCAGGGGCTTCGATTCCCCATCCTCATGCTCACCGCCCGTGCCGAGACCCAGGACGTGGTGTCAGGCTTCGATGCCGGCGCCGACGACTACCTCCGCAAGCCGTTCGAGATACCTGAACTGCTCTCGAGGATAGGTGCGCTGCTCAAGCGCACGGAGCACGAGCGGAACGTGTCGACATACAAGGCCAGCGGGGTAGAGGTGGATCCTGATTCGCGACGTGCCATCGTCGATGGCAGACCGGTGGACCTCACCGCGAAAGAGTTCGACCTCCTCTTCTATCTGGTGACCAATGCCGGTCGGGTGATCTCGAGAGACGAGATCCTAGATGCTGTCTGGGGGGGTCAGCACGCCACCGACAGCAACGTCATCGAAGTGTTCGTATGCCATCTCCGCAACAAGATAGGGGATCGCGACAACACGATAATCCAGACCATCAGGGGCGTCGGATATTTCTTTGCGAGAAGCTAGATGCGACGCTCATCGCTACGCTCATGGTTGCTCTTAGTAGCAGTCCTCTTCGCTGCCCTCGTGGTCGGGGGGATAGCTTTTACCACGTACGTGATAGTCGCCGACAGCATGGCGGTCGTCGCTCATGACACGACCCTGCGAGTGGCCACCACCGCAGCATCCACCGTCAAGAACGAGGTCACGGCATCCCAGATCCACGCCGCTCAGATGGGCTTGGAGGGAGTGAGCCGTGATGCAGAGGCTGTACGTGAGTTCCAGCGTCGCATCCCGGAGGTCTTCGAGACGGGAGGGCTCTCGGAGGGAGAGTTCGCGTTTTATGACGAGGACCTCGACCTCGTGTGGTTCAGTGACGAGAAGGCCGTCGTAGAGGGTGTCGAGGAGCAGAGGCGGCAGGCCGTCGAACTCAACAGAGTCACCGAGTCCAGCATCGACGGAGGCGGCATACTGCACGGTCTTTTCAGCTTCGCGGACCTGGGCGTGTTCGTGGTACACGTCCCTCTCCAGATGCCCGGCCAGGGCCAATGGCTTCTGGAGGCCTCCTACTTCCCCACGTCCGAGGAGTCGGTGATAGACGCGATCCGGGTGCCGATGTTCACCCTCGCGCTTTCCGCGGCCTTCATCATGGTCGTGATGATGCAAACGAGCATGGGCTGGGTGCTCAAGTTGGTCGATGACCTGCGCAAGGCTGCCGACTCCATCGATGCCGGTCGTCTGGACGTGCACCTTCCTGTGGAGGGTGAACACGAGATCAGCAACCTCGCACGATCCATCAACAGACTCATCGACAGACTCCGTCGACGCTCAGAAGCGCAGACGCGCTTCGTGGCCGACGCCTCCCATGAACTCGCGACGCCTGTGGCCGGGATACGGGGGTACACGAACATCCTGCGGGCGTGGGGTGCCGATAACCCTGAAGTACGCGATGAAGCGATCGCTGCCATAGACAGGGAGTCACGCCGTATGGCCAGACTGTGTGGGGACCTCCTCTCGCTGGTGACCGAGGAGGGCTCTCTGGAGTTCAAGGACGAACGTTTCGATGTCAATGTGAAGTGCAGGGAGATACTCGCAGCCGCTGCCACGCGCTATATGTCGAAAGGGCTGGAGTTCATAGGTCCTGCGGAAGGTCGGATGTTCGTCTACAACGATCCCGATCGGGTGGAAGACGCCATATCCATCCTTGTCGACAATGCAGCCAAGTACACCCCCGGAGGAGGTACAGTCGCGATCGCGACGCGTCGCAGTCGTGAGAGCATGGTCATAGAGGTCTCGGACACGGGCGTGGGCATACCGGAGGAGGACCTGGACAACATATTCGACCGCTTCTATCGGAGCGACACCTCGCGCTCCAAGGAGACCGGAGGCTTCGGTCTTGGCTTGTCCATAGCGAAGAGGATCGTGGAGGCAGCAGGCGGTCGTATAACGGTCGAAAGCAAGGTGGGCGAGGGCTCCACGTTCACCATATCGCTTCCCGCAGGTCGTCTCTGACCGTTTCTGCAGCCCTGATACCTCAAGAGACCGTTCGAGGATGCCGATATTCCGAGCAGACATGCTATTTATGAGCGGGAGTCTTCGATTTGCCGATTCCTCAACACGTTCTGAACAGCGCCTTCGGTTCCAAAGAGTGGCGCAAGACGGTGGATGCGCTCTTCGAGGCCACCGGTCTTGTTGTCAGCATCATGAACAAGGATGCTCGCAGCATCATCTACACCACGTCCCAGTGCGTCTACTGTGAGCTCGCCGTCCCTACCGTCGAAAGCGTCTCTCAGACCTGCTTCGACTCCTCCATCGCTCATGACAGCATCGGCTTCTGTCGAGGTATCTGTCGAGCCGACCTGCCGTGTTATCTCGCCCCCGTGGAACAGGACGGCTCGCTCGTATGCACGGTCGTCTTAGGCGGGTTCGTCGCTTCCACCCGTGACAGGAAGCGTCTGTTCGAAAGACTCGTGGGCCGGGGGGTGGACGAGAGCGAGGCACGCTCGGCGGTGCGCCAGATACCTGTGATGTCCAAGCGGCAAGTCGAAGGTTTCGTGCACATGGTGGTGGCTCAGGCGTTGGCGGCCATCCACAGGGCCGAGGAGAGCCATCACTGGTCGGAGACCGTCAGGGAACTAGAGGTCTTCTCGGAGGCCGGCCAGGAGTTCGCCGATGTCGGCACGGACGTCCCCAAGGTCATAGACAGCATCCTCGGTCGTGCCATGAGGATAGTCTCTGCGGACTCAGGGGCCGTGATGCTCCTGCGTCCGGGCACCGACATCCTCGATGTCTCGGTCACGAAAGGTGAGGCGAACGAGTATGCGCTGGGCGAACGCATCCACCTCGGAGAAGGGATCGCCGGCCGGGTCGCTCAGAACCGTCGCGGAGTGATAATCACGGGCGATGCCGGGGGCGGCAGTGCGTCGACCACCGGCGACGACCTGCGCACGATAGTCTCAGTCCCCCTCATCGAAGGCGACAGGCTCCTGGGCGTTCTGAGCGTCAGCACTTTGAACAAGGACAGCACCTTCTCCGGTGCCGCCCTGACTCTGCTGGAGCGTTTTGCGGCCATGGGGTCGAAGGTGCTGGACGCCACCTTCAAGCAGAAGGCCATGCAGAGAGCCCTTCATGAGTTGATGCATCTGGGCGAGTACGCGAAGAGCATGTCGACCACTTCAGACATCGACGAGGTGGCGACCACCACCGCCAGTGTGCTGGAGAAGGCCTTCGATTTCGAGTTGGGCGGCATAGTCGTGACGGGCTGGGGCAAGGACCAGGCGGCCGTCTCCGTGGTGGGCAAGGTCCCCGAGAGTGCCGTCGCTCACGTGATAGCGGAAGCCGCCGGATGGGACGCTGACTCCGCACCGCTGCCCGAGATACGCACCGCCACCCACAGGGGGGCCTTGACCGACGACGATCACGACATCGACGAGTGGTCGGTCATGTCCGTGGAGATAATGGCGCGTGAGACCATCGTGGGCTATCTGTTCATAGCCGGCAGGGGGTCCGGGCTGTTCGTCTCCGACGACCGTCGTCTGCTCATGCATCTGGCCGACCATGCGGCTGCCGCCCTGGAGAAAGCGGCCCTGTTCGCGAGGTTGCGCGACGATTACACGAAGACTATCGCAGCCCTTTCTGTGACTCTGGACGTCGGCGAGAAGGCGGCGCATGGTCACTCGGATCGGGTGATGGACTATGCCATGGCCATCGGAGAGGAGATGGATCTCTCCTGCGAGGACATAGAGATCCTGAGGTTCGCCGGTCTTCTGCATGACGTGGGGAAGTTGGGTGTCGCCGAGGAGATACTCCTGAAGCCTTCCGCGCTGACCGAAGAAGAGATGTCGGAGATGCGCAGGCATACCGCTTTGGGCGCAAGCATCATAGAGCAGATAGAGTTCTTGGACTCCATCACCCCGGTGGTCTTGCATCACCACGAGCGCTGGGACGGAGAGGGCTATCCCTCCGGCCTGTCCGGAGAGCAGATACCGCTCCTGGCGAGGATACTCGCAGTGGCCGACGCTTTCGACGCGATGACCTCCGACCGCGTCTACAGGCCCAGGATGTCTTTCCTCGAGGCACGTCGTGAACTGACGAGGAACGCAGGAACCCAGTTCGACCCGGATGTGGTCGAGGCCTTCTTCAGGGCTCTCGACCGTCTTGCTTTGCTGGGGGCCACGGGCCTCATGGCCGACACGGGTCACTCCACGGAGGAGCAGCTTCCTTCGTGACGCGGCACTCCATCTGCTCGAAGCTGTGCTAGAATCCCCCGCATCGAAGGCATCGGTGCATCGAGGACTTCTTGAGAGGTACGCGCTTCATAGCGCAAGCAGGGCTCATAGCAGCCACTTATGCTGCGCTCACGATATTGGTTCTCCAACTCCCTGCCGGACTAGGATGGGGGCCGGTGCAGTTCCGCTTGAGCGAGGTGCTCACGGTCACGGCGGCACTGACTCCTGCCGCGATCCCGGGCCTGGCTGTGGGTACAGCCCTGGCGAACGCCACACTTCTTGCGCAAGTCGGACCGCTCGCTTTCCTGGATGTGGTCTTCGGGTCGCTCGCCTCGCTGCTCGGTGCGATGTGGACATGGCGCTTCCGCGAGCGCACGGCCCTAGCTCTGGCGGGTCCGGTCATCGCCAACGCCCTGATAGTTCCCGCTTACCTTCCGATCCTCCTCCAGGGGCTGGGTTTTTATGAGTTGCCGGGTCTGGGGGTAGACTTAGGTGGCACATGGCTCGGCATGTACCTGTTCGGGGTCGTCGCGGTCGGCACGGGACAGGCGGTCGTCGTATATGCTTTGGGCTGGCCCTTACTCTCACTTCTCAAGCGTGTGGGCATAGGACACCCTTGGGACCGGGAGGGGCGCTAGGGCCGGATGCATGCAGAAGAGCAGGGCGCGTGATGCCAGCGATGGGAGACGGTTTGAGGGACATCGCACGAACGAGCGACACCGACAGGGCGAGGAAGAGCATGCCTCCGCTCAGGTTCGGTCCTCCCGACGAGTTCCTCATAGCGGACTCTCCGATGGACTGTCGTTCTTGTTGGGGATGCGTGAGGATCTGCCCTGCCCGAGCCATCAGGGTTGTCGATGGGCGGGCGCAGGTCATCCAAGAGCGCTGCGTGAAGTGCGGAGCCTGCGTCGCAGAGTGCGGGCACTCCGGCCACAGCGTGCGCGACGACGTGCCCCGGGTCCGCGCTCTGCTGGCTTCCGGAAGACCTGTCGTGGCGCTGCTGGCCACCGAGTTCATCGCAGCGATGCATCCCTTGAGCCCCGAAGAGGTCGAGCGCATGTTGGAGGCGATAGGCTTCTACTCCGTGGAGAGCGTGGCTTTAGGCGAGGAGATGGTGGCTGCAGAGTACGAGCGCATGCACGCCATCCCCTGTGCAACACTCAGGCTTCGTTCGACCTGCCCTGTGGCCGTCGACTGGGTGCGTCGCTTCCACCCGTCTTTGGTGTCTGCGCTGATGCCGGTGGTCCCTCCATACATCGCTCAAGCCAGACTGGTCCGCGAACTCTATCCGGAGGACGTCGCGATAGTCTATGTCTCCCCTTGTTATGCGAGGAAGGACGAGATCTTCGAGCCCGGATTGGATGATGCCGTGGACGTCGCGATAGACTTCCTCGAGCTCGGCCGTCTCCTCAGCGACAGCAAGCCGCGTCCACCCATGGCCCTTCTTTCGGAGGGCGCCGGCATGCATCGTCCCACGCTCCTCAAGGACCTCTCGCTCACCGACGGATATCCCCGCCAGACCCTGGTGAGCAGGAACATGACCGACTCCGATGTCGTCAAGATCCGCGGCTTGCGTGCGATCGACGAGTTCTTGCAGGCGGTCACGCATGGCGAGGTGGCGCCGATGCTGGTGGACATGCTGAGCTGTGAGGGCTGTCTTGACGGGCCGGCCGTCGCTCCCGGGATGTCGGTCTTCGCCAAGCGCAACATAGTGGCGGCAGAGCGCGAGGCCCACTCCCGCGTCTCGGTCAGCGGCAGCAAGCTGCTCTCGTACATGCCTCCCGTCGAGACGGGTCGGAGTTTCAAGCCGAAGCCCACTCCTTCACGCAAGGTGTCTGACGAGGAGATAGATGCGGCTCTTGCCGAGGGGGAGTTCGCCTCCCGGGAAGACGTGCTCGACTGCGGCGCCTGCGGGTATGACTCCTGCATCGAGCATGCGGTGGCGGTGGTGTTGGGCGACTCGACCTGGGAGATGTGCTTCCCTCTCCAGCGCAAGCGCATGGAGCGCGCGAACGAGGCCCTCGAGCAGATGGCGACGCGTGACGCTCTGACAGGTCTTTTCAATCGTCGCGTTTTCGATGAGCGCATGAGCGAGGAGGTGGCCAGGTCCGCACGCTACGGCTCCGGGCTGGCACTCCTGATGATTGACGTGGACAGGTTCAAGGGAATAAACGATAAGTTCGGTCATACGGCAGGAGACGAAGTCTTGTACGCCGTCGGGCAGATATTGACCTCCGAAGTGCGCGAGACCGACATCGCGGTCCGCTACGGCGGCGACGAGTTCGCGGTCATATTGCCCGGCATAGACAAGACGGCCGCATATGCGGTGGCCGAGAAGTTGAGGTCCGCGATCTCCAGCCTGACTTTCGACATGGCACTGGACGAGAGTAGCACCGACAGGGAACTGCTGCGCGTGACGGTCTCCTGCGGTGTCGCTGCAGTGAACGGGACGCCTGCGGATCCGTTGGCGATCCTGGAGGCTGCGGATGCAGCTTTGTACCACGCAAAGCAGTCGGGTCGCGACAGGGTGATGATAGCGCCCGATCGATGATCGGGGGTACTGGTCATGCGTGAGGCGATACTTTGGGAGCGAGAGGGCGACAGCATCCGCTGTGACGTGTGCCCTAACCGTTGTCTGATCGCTGAAGGCCATACGGGCGTATGTGGCGTCAGGAAGAACTCCGGCGGCACGCTGATACCGCTCACCTACGGCCTGATCTCCTCCATCGTGGCAGACCCGATAGAGAAGAAGCCGGTCTTCCATTACATGCCCGGCACCGCCGTTCTCTCCCTCGGCAGCGTGGGATGTTCCATGAGGTGCGGTCACTGTCAGAACTGGCACATCAGCCGTGCGAAGATCGAGGACGATGCGGTGGATCTCCACAGGTTGAGCCCGGAACAGGTGGTGGCCATGGCTGAGGCCTATCGGTGTCCGGGAGTGGCGTTCACTTACAACGAGCCCGTGATCTGGATCGAGTACGTCTTGGACGTCTCGAAGCTCTGTCGTGAGGCGGGCCTTTACACCGTCATGGTCACCAACGGCTACATAACCCAGGCCGCTCTGGACGTGATAGGGCCGTACATCGACGTATGGCGCACCGACCTCAAGGGCATGAGGGACGAGACGGTGAAGCGTCTGTGCAAGGTCTCCTCGGCCGCCCCGGTCCTCGAGGCAGCCGAGCGTGCAAAGCATCGCTGGGGCATGCACGTGGAGGTCGTCACGAACGTGGTCCCCACAGTCAACGATTCCCCCGAAGAGCTCCGAGAGATGGCCGCCTGGATAGCCGGCTCTTTGGGGACGGACACTCCCTGGCATGTGACTCGCTTCTTCCCGTACCTGGAGTTCTCCGACCTTCCGCCCACGCCTGTAGAGACTCTCAAGATGGCGAGGACGATAGGCTTGGAGGCAGGCTTGCACTATGTCTATCTTGGCAACATCGACGAACCCGGCAGTGAGGACACGGTCTGTCCGGAGTGTGGCGCCACGGCCGTGCGCCGCTCCGGTTACACGGTGCTCGCTCGACACACCCGAGACGGGAAGTGCGCGAACTGCGGCCAAGACCTGAACCTGGTCGAGTGATCGACGACGTCGGATGGCACGACCATCTCGAAGTATGCACGTGGGGCGAAGAAGAGCGAGGAGAGCGATATGGCACAGCGACAGGTCCCCAAAGCTCTGATCTTCTACGACTATGCATGCCCTTTCTGTTATGTGGACCAGTTCAGGTTCGACAAGCTCAGGCGTGAGA
>CAYWAF010000018.1:0-20158 GCA_964456355.1 uncultured Eubacteriales bacterium
CCGAGGGCCCGCGTGCGGGTTCGGCTGCGGGTTTCGCTGCAGGTCTGCTGTTCGATCTGCTCGGGGCAGGGCCGATAGGACCGATGGCGTTGGTGCTCGCGGTCGTGGGTCACGTCGCCGGTTCGCTCTCCGAGAACATGTTCGCCGAGGGCTGGCTGTTGCCGTTGACGGTGGTCTTCGTGGCCAGCCTCGTGGCCGAGGTCTCCTACGCTTTCGTCCTCACCGTGCTCGGGGAGGGTGGAGCGTTCTTCTCGACAGTGCTACACATATCGCTACCCAGCGCTCTGTACAACGGTGTGCTAGCGCTGTTGATCTATCCGTGGCTGGCGCGCTTCTTGCGACGGGACGAACCGATCAGGATGTTCAAGCGCATCGCATGACACGTCCATGCTCGGGACGTCGGGACCTCAGGGAAGACCCGACGCCATCGAGCCGATGAGTGGTGGAGCATGAGGACCTTCCGCGAAGAACTTCGAGGCAGATACACAGTATTGGCCTTCATAATCCTGCTGGTGCTGGGCGCGTTGTTGGTGCGCCTCTGGAGCATGCAGGTGCTTTCCGGTGCCGAATATGTCGCCATGGCCGAGGACAACAGGGTGCGACAGTTCACGACGCCGGCCCCTCGTGGGAGGATCCTGGACCGCAACGGCGTGCCGCTTGTGGAGAACAGGCCTGCTTTGGCGGTCAGCGTGTCTCCGACCGCGAAAGACGATGAAGACCTCCTCTACAGGCTCTCCGTCGTCCTGGACATGCCGGTGAGCGAGGTCACGGAGAAGGTCTCTTCCACCCGCGAGCAGGCCTTGAGCCCGAGGATCGTGGCGGTTGACGTGTCGCGTGAGGTCGTGGCCTACCTGGCCGAGCATGAGTCGGAGTTCCCCGGTGTCGAGATCCAGACGGTGGCCGTGCGCACCTATCCCCAGGGCAACCTGGCTGCACACGTGATCGGCTACACGGGTGAGATATCCGAAGACGAGTTGAAGCTGCCGGAGTTCGAGAACTACGACCTGGGCGACGTCATAGGCAAGACGGGGGCGGAGCGGCAGTTCGAGTCCGTCCTACGGGGAGACAAGGGATATCGACGCATAGAGGTCGACGCGGCAGGGCGTCCTCGCAGGGTGGTCGAAGAAGCCGAGCCCATCCCCGGCAACGATGTGGTGCTCACCATCGACTCGAACATACAGGCCGTGGCCGAGAAAGCGCTCCAGGACGCCATCGACGACGCTCACCACGACGACTTCGACAACGCCAATGCAGGAGCCGCTGTGGCGATAGACGTCCGCACGGGCGAGATACTGGCCATGGCGAGCCTGCCGACATACGACCCGGAACTGTTCTTGGGAGGGATCTCGCAGGAGAACTGGGAAGCGCTCACCAACGAGAACAGCGAGTATCCGCTCACCAACCGCGTCATCAGCGCTCAATACCCCACGGCGTCCACCCAGAAGGCGTTCACCGGTCTGGCGGGGCTCCAGTACGGGGTCACGCGCGAGTGGGCCATATACAACTGTCCGGGGAAATGGACCGAGATGGGCGAGCAGTGGCCGAAGTGGTGCTGGAAGAGGACAGGGCACGGTCGCATCAGCTTCCATCAGGGTGTCGTCGAGAGTTGCGACACGGTCTTCTACGAGATCGGTTATGCGTTCTACAAGCAGGGAGACGAGAAGCTCCAGAAGTATTTCCGTCAGTTCGGGTTCGGTCAACTGACGGGCGTGGACCTTCCCGGTGAGGTGGACGGTCGGGTGCCGGATGCGAAATGGAAAGCCGACTTCAACGAGGACTATCCGGAGTATCGCAAGTGGCTCCCGGGCGATACCGTCAACATAGCCATCGGCCAAGGCGACTTCTTGGCGACGCCGCTCCAGGTGGCGGTCGGGTACTCCGCGATAGCGAACGACGGCAAGGCCATGAGGCCTCACGTGCTCGAAGACGTCCTGGATCTTCAAGGCGATGTCGCACGTTCCTATGAGCCGGAGGTGGCCTTCCAGCCCGAGATGAGCAAAGCGAACAGGGACGTGATGCACAGGGCGCTCGTCTCCGTCATCAAGAGTGGCACGGGCAAGAGCGCCTTCCGTGGCTTCGAGGCACAGGTCGCAGGCAAGACGGGAACGGCCGAGGTCGCCGGCAAGGACGACTACGCGTGGTTCGCCGCATATGCGCCAGCCAACGACCCCCGGTATGTGGTGGCCGTGGTCGTCGAGCAGGGTGGGCACGGAGGAGCCGTCGCAGGGCCGGCTGCCAGGCAGATACTTGCTGCGCTGCTCGACCTTCCCGTGGAACACGTCCGCGCCGTGGACATATCGAGGTAGCCGTTGTTGCGCACACAGAAACATCCTTTGGTCAGATGGGTCAACCTGCCGCTTTTGACGAGCGTGGCCCTGCTGCTGCTCTATGGAAGCGTGCTAGTCCACTCCGCCACCTCCGGCATGAGCGGTGGCGACGCGATGTTCCGCCGTCAACTGTTCGGCATAGGCCTCGGCCTGATGCTCATGGTCGTCGCATGGACGTTCGACTATCGGATGCTGGAAGGATGGCTCGGTCCGCTCGTCATCCTCAACGTCTTCCTCATCATCTCGCCGAGGATCCCCGGCCTGGGTGATACGGCCAAGGGCGCCACCTCCTGGCTGGAGATAGCAGGCTTCAGGCTCTTCCAACCGTCAGAACCCGCGAAACTCGTGACGATAGTGATAATGGCGATAGTGATCGCCCAGTACAGAGGGAAGATCGAGGACTGGCGCGACGTCGCCAAGGTCATGGCGTTCCTCGCTGTCCCGCTGGGACTCATACTCCTGCAGCCCGACCTCGGCACCGGTCTCGTTTTCGTGGCCATCACAATGGGGATGCTGCTCATCGGCGGCATCGAGCCGCGCTGGTATCTCGTCTTCGCAGTAGTTGGCGCTTTGCTCGTCGTGGGGGTCTTCAGGGCAGGATTGCTGGCCGAGTACCAGGAGAACCGCTTGCTGGTGTTCATAGACCCCGAAAGGGACCCTTACGGCGCAGGCTACAACCTGGCCCAGTCCAAGATAGCCATCGGCTCGGGTGAGATCGTCGGCAAAGGACTCGGCTCCGGTACGCAGTCGAACCTCAACTTCCTGCCCGAACGCCATACCGACTTCATCTTCTCGGTCTTGGGCGAAGAACTCGGTTTTGCCGGAGGAGTCCTTCTTCTGGGCCTGTATCTTGCTTTACTGATGTCTGCCCTGGCCATAGCGGTCTCTGCGCGTGATCTGTTCGGTTCGCTCATCGTCGTGGGCGTGATGAGCATGTGGTTGTTCCAAGTGATGGTGAACATAGGGATGACGGTCGGGATGATGCCCATCACCGGCATCCCGCTGCCGTTCATGAGTTATGGAGGGTCGTTCATGATAACCAACCTCATGGGAACGGGTATGCTCTTGTCGGTATGGTCGCATCGCACAGGGCCCTGATCCGTTGAGGAGGAATCATGCCTTTTAGGATGCCGGTCGACATACGTGATCTGGTAAGGTCCGGCTCGCAGATACAGGAAGTGCGCGAGAGGCCGGTCCGTCTCGCCATGTTCATCGAGATGGACGCTCCTGACGAGCTCATCGAGGCCGTCAAGTCGGCATTCCGCCCTCACACGGCCAACGCCACCCTCCACATCGAGGTGGTGGAGCCTGACGTCAAGCTGCTAGTGGACCCCTCGGTGGACGCCGTCATCGCATTGGTGGGCAGCGGGAAAGCTGGGATAGTCGAGCAAGTGAAGGCTGCCAGAGAGAGGGCCATTCCTACTGCGGCCATCGCCGTGGCGTCCAGTTCCACGGATGTCGCTGAGATGATCGACCATCCTTACCGGGACACGTTGGCCGATCCTGACCCGGAGACCTTGGTGGACGTGGAGTTGGGCGAGTGGCTGGTGGAACGTCTTCCCGACAAGCGACTGGCGCTCGCCGCGAACTTCTCGTTCATGCGCAGGGCGGTGGCTTTGGAGGCGGTCAAGAACACGGCATGGCAGAACGGGCTGATCGGTGTGGTGGCCATCTTCCCCGGAGCGGACATGCCTCTCATGACGGCCAACCAGGCGAAGATGGTCCTTCAGATCGCTGCAGCATACGGCGAGGACCTCGGTATGGAGAGGGCGCGTGAACTTCTGGGCGTCGTCGGCGGGGCGTTCGTCTTCCGTGCTGCAGCGAGGCAGTTCGTCACTTTCGCCCCTGGTTTCGGATGGGCGATAAAGGGCGGGATCGCCGCGGCCGGCACTCTGGCGGTGGGCTATGCCGCCATGGCGTACTTCGAGAACGACGCAGACCTCCCGGGCCTCTCCGAGCGCTTCGAGAGGATGAGGAAGAAGCTCCCCAAGCGTTTCACCTCTCGGAGGATGCCTGCCTATCAGCCCGTCACCGGCGTCAGGGAGCAGCAGGCACTCCTTCCTGTCGAGGAGGCGGCTGATGTACCGGAGGAAAAAGCCGTCAGTGACGGATAACCTCTGGAAACGGGTGGAGCGGATACTGCCGAGCGTCGAACGTCCGGCCCGCTACATCGACGCTGAATGGGGAGCCGTCCGCAGACCCGATGCCGACTACAGGGTCGTCCTGCTGTATCCGGACACCTACGAGGTGGGGATGGCGAACACGGCCATCGCCATTCTCTATGACCGTCTTGCCTCCATCTCCGACATCAGCGTGGAAAGGGCCTTCGTCCCCTGGATGGACATGGCCGATGCGATGCGTGATGCCGATATCCCTCTGTGGGGACTCGAGACGTTCCTGCCGGTCCGGGAGGCGGACATCCTCGGCATCACGCTCCCTTACGAACTCACTTACACGAACGTCTTGGAGGCTTTGGACCTTGCCGACATCCCTCTGCGCTCGGCCGACCGCGCAGACGACGACCCTCTCGTCATAGGCGGTGGCCCGGCCGCTTTCAATCCTGAGCCGCTCGCACCGTTCTTCGATGCGATTCTGATAGGGGAGGGGGAGGAGGCTGCCGCAGAGATCGTCGACATGCATCGCGATGCCCGTGCCAGAGGTCTTTCGCGCGAAGAGTCGCTGCGTCGTCTTGCCGGCATCGACGGGGTCTACGTGCCTTCTCTGTACGAGACGGCGCTCTCCTCCGACGGACGTTCCTACGTCACCTCTGCGGACGGGGCGCCTCCGACGGTCGTCAAGCGCGTGCTACCCTCCCTCGACGCTTTCGACCCTCCGACGTGTCCGGTCGTGCCGTACATGGACGTCGTGCACGACAGGGCGACGGTGGAGGTGTTCCGGGGTTGCACGCGCGGGTGTCGCTTCTGCCAGGCGGGGATGATATATCGACCCGTGCGTGAACGCAGCGCCGACGACATCGTCCGTGATGCACTGGCGATACTGCGGTGCACCGGTCATGACGAGGTGTCGCTCACATCGCTGTCCACGACCGACCACTCCCAGATAATCGAGGTGTTGCGCCGCCTCTCCAGCCGACTCGAAGGTAGTGCGACGACGGTCTCACTTCCCTCACTCAGGGTGGATGCTCTTTCCGTCGACATGGCCAGGATGGTGGCGAGGGGGCGGAGCACCAGTCTCACCTTCGCTCCCGAGGCCGGCAGCCAAAGACTGCGCGATGTCATAAACAAGAACGTCACCGAAGAAGACCTGCTTTCCGTCGTAGGATATGCGGCCGATGCGGGGTGGAGGCGCATCAAGCTCTACTTCATGATCGGGCTCCCGACCGAGACCGATGAGGACGTCCGCGGGATAGGAGAGTTGGCGGGCAAAGTCTTGGCTCTGATGCGCGAGAGGACCCCCGCAGACAAGCGTGGCTCGATACGTGTGAGCGTGTCGGTGGCCACTTTCGTGCCGAAGTCCCACACCCCCTTCCAGTGGGAGGGACAGATACCGCTCGCAGAGGTCGAGCGGCGACAGGAGATATTGAGGGCATCGATGCCGCACAAGGGCATCCACCTCTCCTGGCACGATTCCGAGGTCTCCTTTCTCGAGGGGCTTCTTGCTCGTGGCGGGAGGGAGTCCGCCGCGGTGGTCGAGCATGCTTGGCGCTCCGGAGCCCGCTTCGACGCCTGGACCGAACGTTTCGACCTCTCCGTCTGGCTCGATGCATTCGCAGAAGCAGGCATAGACCCCCATGAAAGGTCTTCTGCCCCGCTCTCGACCGAGCATGAACTTCCCTGGTCCCATATCTCCTGCGGTGTCTCGCAGAAGTACCTCCTCCAGGAACGCGAGCGCGCCTTCTTGGGCAAGACCACCCCTGATTGCAGCTTCGGGGCATGCACGGGTTGTGACGTCTGCCAGGCTCTCGGAGTCGACATCGTGCTTGGAGGTGAGAGCCGTGGCGCCGGGTGAGTTCCGCCTGCGCATCCGGTACAGGAAGGCAGGCAGGCTGCGCTTCTTGTCCCACTTGGAAGTGGCTCGCGCGCTTGAGAGGGCGGCAAGACGAGCCGATATGCCGTATGCTGTCACGAAAGGCTTCACGCCCAGAGCGAAGATAGCGTTCGGTCCGGCTCTACCGGTGGGCACGGCAGGCGAGCGTGAGTACGTGGACATATGGACGTCCGAGTACGTTCCCGCCGAAGAGCTTCTCGAAAGGCTCCGTCGCGTCTCGCCGGAGGGTCTGGAGCCCACGCATGCCGCTTACGTGGCAAGCGGTCTGCCGTCGCTCTCGGCGGCTTGCACGATAGGCGTATACGAGGTGGTGGTCGATGGAGAAGGGCTGACCGCACAACAGGTGCGCAAAGCGCTGGATGCGGTGATCGCAGAAGGCGGGCTCACGGTCGAACGCAAGGGGAAGAAGAAGGTTTTCGACCTGACGACTGCTCTCCCGAAGGAGGTGGGAGTCGGGTCTTCCGACCAGCCGGTCACAGTGACGATCACGACGCGGATGGGACCTCAGGGTTCTTTGCGTCCGGAATGGCTCATCGACGCGGCCCTGGAACGTTCAGGGCTTTCCGGTAGCATCACGCGCATCACGCGCACCGACATCTTCGTGGAGCATGAAGGTGAGATGCGGCGTCCTCTCTGACGGGAGAGTGGCGTGAGTGGCATTCTGCGCGAGATGCTCATCTCGCACGATCCCAACGAGACGCGGGTGGCGCTTCTCGAGGATCGCAGACTCGTAGAACTCTATATCGAGCGTCCTAAACGGTCCGCGGTGGGCAACGTCTATCTCGGCAAGGTCAAAGACGTCCTTCCGGGCATGCAGGCCGCCTTCGTCGACATAGGCCTGGAGAAGAACGCTTTCCTCTACGTGGACGAGGTGGTCGCGCCTGAGGGCGTGGACGATCTTCCTCGTCGCAACATCCAGTCGCTTTTGAAGGTCGGGCAGCAGGTCATGGTGCAGGTGCTCAAGGACCCGATGGGGACCAAGGGTGCCCGTGTGACCACGGACATCACGCTCCCTGGACGTTTCCTCGTCCTGATGCCCTTCTCCCAGTTCATCGGCGTGTCCCGCAAGATCGGGGAACCGGAACGCGACCGTCTCCACAGCGTCATCGCTCCTCATGTGCCGCCCGGCCTCGGCGTGATAGTCCGCACCGTGGCCGTTGGGGTGAGCGAGAAGGACCTGGTGTCAGACCTGGAGTTCTTGCTGCGACTCTGGAAGAGGGTCAGCCACCAGGCCGAGGAAGGTCTTGCGCCCGAGGTGGTCTATACCGAGATGGACCTTGCGCTCCGTCTGGTCCGTGACGTCTTCTCCGATGACTTCAAGCGACTTCTCGTCGACGACAAGACCGTCTACGACAAAGTCATCTCCTTCCTCAAGAAGACCTCGCCGCAACTGATGCGACGAGTCACCTTCTACAAGGACCAGATGCCGCTGTTCGACTCCTACGACCTGCAACCGGACATAGATTCTGCTCTCAAACGCAGCGTCCCGCTTCCTTCCGGTGGGCATATCACCATCGACATCACCGAGGCCCTGGTCGCCATAGACGTGAACACCGGCAAGTTCGTGGGCAAGCGCAACCTCGAAGAGACCATCCTGCGCACGAACCTGGAGGCCGCCGACGAGGTGGTGCGCCAACTGCGCCTCCGTGACATCGGAGGGATCATAGTCATCGACTTCATCGACATGGAGGACCAGTTCCACCGTGTCGAGCTGATGCAGAGGTTGCAGAGGGCCCTGGAGCGGGACAGGACCAAGACCCGCGTGACCGAGATCTCCCAGTTAGGGCTGGTGGAGATGACGCGGAAGAACGTCACGGACGGCATATACGACATCCTCACAGAGCCGTGTCCGTGCTGTGACGGGGAGGGGCGTGTCCTGGCTCCCAGCACCCGCCGCATAACCGTGGAACGCCGCATGCGTGAGATACTCCGCTCCGGACGCTCCAGCGCCTACCTCTTCGGTCTCGACCCGGACACCTACGATCTCGTGATGGCCCCCGGGCAGAACATCATCGCCTCGCTGCGCGCGTCGACGGGCAAGCAGGTCGCCATCCTCCCGGACGAGGAAGCCGGACCGACTGAGGTGCGGGTTCTCATAGAAGGGCGCACGGGTGTGCTCAAGAGGGCGGTCGACGAGCGTTGACCCTGGTCAGGCCGTATGCTAGCATACCCCCTTGCGCGTAGTTCCGAACGAGAGGTTTCTGATGTACGCAGTCGTTTCATCCGGCGGCAAGCAGCTCAAGGTGGAAAAAGGCACCGAGGCCGTGGTCGAGAAGCTCGATGTCCCTGTGGGGGACGAGGTCACCCTCGATGCTCTTTTCGTCACAGACGGCAAGGACATAGTGGTCGGCTCCGACGCGATGGCCTCCGTGAAGGTGACGGCCGAGGTCATCGAGCACTTCAAGGGCGAGAAGGTCACCGTCTTCAAGTTCAAGAGGCGCAAGGGCTACAAGCGTCTCAAGGGCCATCGGCAGCAGCAGACCCGCATCCGCATAATCGGCATAGACATGCTCTCCGTGCCCAAGAAGAAGGCAGCCAAGAAGGCCGTCGAAGAGGCCGTCAAGCCTGCTGAGAAGAAGGCAGCTGCGCCCAAGAAGCCGAAGAAAGCGGAAGCGAAACCCGCCAAGGCCGAGAAGGCAGCGCCGAAGAAGGCCGAGGCCAAGAAGGCTGAGAGCAAGAAAGCTGAGCCGAAGAAGGCCGAAAGCAAGAAGGCGGAAGCGAAGAAGACCGAGCCGAAGAAGGCCGAGAAGAAGCCGAAGACGGCAGCAGCGCCCCAGTGCGAGGCGATCAAGGCCAACGGCGAGCGTTGCACGAACAAGGCCAAGGAAGGCTCGAAGTACTGTGGAGTGCACGCCAAGAAGTACGAAGGCAAGTAAGAACCGGTATCTGTAGAGGGTGCCGAGAGGCGTAAGGCAGGTAGAGAGCTATGGCTCACAAGAAAGGTCTGGGAAGCACCAAGAACGGACGTGACTCACGGTCCAAGCGACTCGGTGTGAAGAGGTTCGCCGGTCAGCAGGTCACCGCGGGTTCCATACTCGTGCGTCAGCGTGGGTCGCGCCTCAAGCCGGGCGAGAACGTCGGCATCGGCAAGGACGACACCCTCTATGCGAAGGTGGACGGCACCGTGGACTTCACGCACGGCAAGGTCCGGCGCGTCCACGTACGACCGTTCGAGGGCTGATCGTCACAAGCCCCTTCCGGACGAGAGTATCTCGACAAGGTCCTCTGCTCCTTCGGGGCAGGGGGCCTGTTCGTTGTTAGAATCAATCGTGCGCATACGGGTGGGAGGTCCCGTGTGATGTTCGTCGACGAAGCCAAGATCTTCGTGAAAGGCGGGGACGGAGGTGCAGGATGCACCTCCTTCCGGCGTGAGAAGCACGTCCCGAAAGGCGGCCCGGACGGCGGAGACGGCGGGCGTGGGGGGGATGTGATCATCGAAGCGGACGCATCCATCTCCACCCTTCTCGACTACCGTTACAAACGTCATCACAAAGCGCAGCGCGGTCGTCACGGGCAGGGCTCCCTCCGTCACGGCGCCGAGGGTGCGGACTGCATCCTGAAGGCTCCTGTGGGCACCGTGGTCAGGGACGCGGAGACCGGCGAGCTCCTGGCGGACCTGGCTTCTCACGGGCAGCGCGTCACGGTCGCTCATGGCGGACGGGGCGGGCGCGGGAACGTCCATTTCGTCACTCCTACCCGCAGGGCCCCCGCCTTCTCCGAGCTGGGTGAGCCTGCCGAAGAGCGTTGGATCACCCTCGAGTTGAAACTACTCGCCGATGCCGCTCTCGTTGGGATGCCGAGCGTGGGCAAGTCCTCCCTCATCGCGCGGATGAGTGCCGCGCGACCCAAGATAGCCGACTATCCGTTCACCACCCTCCATCCCAATCTCGGCGTGGTGAACGCCGGTGAGCACTCCTTCGTGATAGCCGATGTCCCCGGTCTGGTCGAGGGCGCCAGTGAGGGGAAGGGTCTCGGGCACGCCTTCCTGCGCCACATCGAGCGCACGGCGATGATCGTCCACGTGGTCGACCTGACCGGAGGATACGAAGGCAGAGGCGTGGTAGAGGACGTCGACGTCATAGAGGGAGAACTCCGCGCACATGCCGAGGAGCTCTCCGAGCGCCCGCGCGTGCTGGTGGGCAACAAGGCCGACATGCCGGACACCGCCGAGGCGAGCGAGCGGCTCCGCCTCCTGGCCGAGGAGCGAGGATGGCCGTACTTCGAGGTCTCTGCGGTCACCGGGCAGGGGATCGATGCCTTGACGCTGGCGCTGGGCGAGCGGATCCATGCTATACGCGCCGAGCAGGCCGAAGCCGCCGAGAGCGCTCCTGAGGCGGTCTACACCGTACGACCCGACCGCGAACATGCCGTCGAGGTCGTCAGGACGGGCAAGCACTCGTTCGCCGTGCATGGGCGCGCAGTCGAGCGAATGGTCATAATGACCGAGAAGGAGAACGAGGAGGCGCTCGCGTACCTGCAGAGACGTCTGGCGAAGGCCGGAGTGGAACAGGCGCTGATCGAGGCAGGCGCACGGGACGGTGACGAGATAGAGATAGCAGGCATGACCTTCGAGTTCTCCGCAGGGGTCTTCGAAGACGAAGATGAAGGTCCGTCTGAGGAGCAGGCAGAGGACGCAAGAGTGTCTTCGGAAGAGGTCGGCGAACCGGAGCCGGGAGGTAACGGATGACGGAGGTCGAGCGTGTCGTCATAAAGGTCGGGAGTTCTACTCTCGCTGACCCGTCAGGCGGTCTGGACCGTGCATATATCCAGTCTCTTGCCGACCAGATAGCGACGCTCAAAAAGCGTGGCACAGGTGTCATATTGGTTTCCTCCGGCGCGATAGCCGCAGGGCTGCAGGCGATCGACATGCAGGAGCGGCCCGCTGACATACCCACGCTACAGGCGGCTGCCTCCGTGGGCCAGGTTCTGCTTCTGGAGCTGTATGCGGCGTTCCTCGCCAGCCATGACATATCCGTTGGCCAGATCCTCCTCACCCGTCACGACACCGCCGACCGCAAGGCATATCTCCATGCGCGAGACACCATGGAGCGTCTCCTCGGGCTCGGCGTGGTGCCCATCGTCAACGAGAACGACACGGTCGCAGTGGACGAGATCCGCTTCGGGGACAACGACACGTTGGCCGCCCTGGTCGCCACGATGGTCAAGGCGGACCTCTTGATCATGCTCACTGACATCGAGGGACTCTACGATGCCGACCCTAGGAACAGCGACGACGCCAAGCTCGTGGAGCATGTGGACGAACTCACCGACCAGATGCTGGAGGCCGCAGGAGATGCAGGGACCGCAGTGGGCTCCGGAGGGATGGCGACGAAGTTGCAGGCGGCCAGGATACTGATGCGGGCGGGGATACCGTCCGTCGTCTGTGACGGGCGCAAGGAACGTGTCGTACTGGACTGCGTCGAGGGCAAGCCGGTGGGCACATATTTCGCCGGCGGTGCTGCCAGCGTCAGCGCGAAAAAGCTCTGGATCGCCTTGGGCGGACGTCCGGCAGGCGAAGTCGTGATAGACGACGGGGCCAGCGATGCCCTCCGCGAGCGCGGGAAGAGCCTTCTCCCCATAGGGGTACTCTCTCTCACAGGCACTTTCGACAAAGGTGATGCGATAGTATTGAAAGACCGCACCGGCCGGGTGGTGGCACGCGGGCTGACTTCTGTGTCCGCAGAAGACCTTGAGCGGATAAAGGGGCTCAGCACCCGACAGATAGCGGAGGCGATGCCCGGACTGGCCGGCGTGGAGGTAGTGCACAGGGACCATCTCGTGATCCTGTGACGGACGCGTGATGCGGACTGCGGACGGAAGGCCCGACGATCATGAGGGCGAAGGAGCGTCACGAGCGAAGGAGATAGGCGCATGTCGGAGGTCATGACTCTGGCCCGGAGGGCCAAAGAGGCCGCTACCGGCCTTGCAACGACATCCACCGAGCAACGTGACCGTGCGTTGCTGGCGATGGCTCACTCACTCACCCACAACCAGGACGAGATATTGGAAGCGAACGCGAAGGACATGGAGGGTGCCAGGCAGAAGAACGTGGCTCCGGCGCTCCTCGATCGTCTCGAGCTCACTCCTGCGAGGCTGAAGTCCATGTCCGAGGCGCTCAAGGCGCTCGCGCTCCTCTCCGACCCCATAGGGGAGGTCGTGGAGGGCCACACGCTGCCCAACGGCATACAGCTCTCGAAGGTGAGGGTCCCCTTGGGCGTGGTGGCGATGATCTATGAGGCGCGTCCGAACGTCACAGCCGACGCGGCCGGCCTATGCATCAAGACCGGCAACGCCGTGATCCTCCGCGGTGGCTCTCTGGCCGTCAACTCCAACCTGGCGCTGACGAGGGTCCTCTCCAAGGCAGCGACCGGGGCCGGAATGCCGGACGGTGCCATACAGTCCATCGAATCCACGGACCGCGCGGCGGCAGAGGAACTGATGGGCCTGCACGGCTACGTGGACGTCCTGATACCGCGCGGTGGCGCCGGGCTCATCAAGAGCGTGGTCGAGAACGCGAAGGTGCCCGTGATAGAGACTGGTGTGGGCAACTGCCACGTCTACGTGCACAAGGCCGCTGATCCCGAGATGGCCAGGAGGATAGTGGTCAATGCGAAGGTCCAGCGTCCGGGGGTCTGCAACGCGGCTGAGTCCTTGCTGGTGGACGAGGAGGTCTACGAGACCGTGCTGCCGCCCATCCTGAAGGAACTCGAGGAGAACGGCGTCACCATCTACGGCGACGATGCCACCCGTGCCCTCGGAGCGGTGATGCGCATCGAGTCCGCCACCGAGGACGATTGGGGGACCGAGTACCTGGACCTGAAGATATCGGTCAAGGTCGTCTCCGGCCTGAGCGAGGCCATCGCACACATCAACAAGTACGGCACCAACCACAGCGAAGCCATCGTGACCGAGGACTACTCGGCTGCGAGCAGGTTCCTGGCTGAGGTCGACGCCTCGGCCGTATACGTGAACGCATCCACGCGATTCACCGATGGCGGTGAGTTCGGCATGGGTGCTGAGATAGGCATCTCCACCCAGAAGCTCCACGCTCGGGGACCGATGGGTCTGGAGGCTCTGACCTCGACCAAGTTCATCTTGAGAGGAAACGGTCAGATCCGGGAGTGAGAACCAAGGCGCGTCTCGGCATAATGGGTGGGACGTTCGATCCCATCCACTTCGGCCACCTCGTCACCGCTGAGGAGGCGCTGGTCCAGTTCAACCTAGACAAGGTCATCTTCATGCCCACGGGCCAGCCGGCCCGCAAGACGCACGTCGCGGTCTCTCCCGCCGAGCACAGGTACCTGATGACGGTCCTGGCCACGGCCAGCAACCCGGACTTCGACGTCTCTCGCATGGAGGTGGACAGGCCGGGCCTGACGTATACCGTCGACACCCTGAAGGCGATGCGCGACAAGCACAGCACGGATACGGAGTTGTACTTCGTGACGGGAGCAGATGCCGTCTGGGAGATAGTGACTTGGAAAGATGCCAATGAGTTCGAGGACCTGTGCACCTTCATCGCTGCGACAAGGCCGGGATATGACCTCGAAGCCGCTCGCAAGACACATGCAGACGCCCTCTCCAGGCTCCGCATCGAGTTCATCGAGGTCCCCGCGCTGGCGATCTCTTCGACAGACATCCGCCGTCGCGTGAAAGAGGGACGACCCATCGAATATCTCCTCCCCGAGCCCGTGGCGCGCTACATCGAGAAATACTCTCTCTATACGGAGGCGTTCTTATGAGCGGCGTGTCTCCTGAAGCGGCCAGGGCTGCCTTGGCCGAGCATCTCAGCCCGTCCGCTTTCCATCACAGCGAAGCTGTGGCCGAGACCGCCCGAGACCTTGCTTCGACCTATGGCGTGGACTCTGATCTCGCGTATCTGGCGGGCCTGCTGCACGATTGGGCGAGAGAGGACAGCGCGCAGAAGATCCTGGAAGACGCCCGCCGTGCAGGGATGGAGCTCGATCCTGTCGAGGAGGAGGTGCCCTATCTCCTGCACGCCAGGACAGGGGCCCATGCTTTGCGCTCGGTCTTCCCGGACCTTCCTGAAGAGGTCATATCCGCAGTCGCCAAGCACACCTTGGGCGATGAGGACATGAGCGATTTGGACAAGGTGCTCTACATCGCTGACATGATAGAGCCGTCCCGCAGCTACAAGGGCGTCAAGAAGCTCAGGGCGGCGGTGGGAGAGGTGGGCCTGGACGAGCTCTTCGCTCGCGCATACGCACACTCCTTGAAGCACGTCATCAAGAAGCGCAAGCACCTGCATCCAGTGACGGTGCGCACTTGGAACAGTATTGTCAGCGAGACCAGCGGCAAGGGTGCTGCATAGAAGTGGTAGACGAGCAGGAAAACCCGGGATACTCGAGCAAGGACGAGCCCGGCTCCCAGATGCCTCAGGGCTGGCGCACTTCCCGGCGCGCATCACGCGCGGGGAAGCGCGCTCGGAAAGAGATGAAGAGCAGGGAGCGCCGGGAGCGTCTTGCGCGTGGCATGAAGCGCACCAAGCGCACCTTCCGCAACACTGCATATCTCGTCGGCATGGGGATTGCCGTCTTCGCCGGAGTGGCTCTGGTGCTCGTGCTCTTGGCCACGTTGATAAACGGCTTCGCACGCTGGAACGCCCAGCGCATCGCGGAGCGCGAGAACTCCCCTGAGGCGCTCGCGGAAAGAGCGAAGGACAACCTGCTGCTCATAGCGGAGACGGACGGGACAGCGAGCGGTTTCCTCGCCATCCGCTGGGACAGCGAGCAGGAGGCGGTGTACGGCATCGCCATCCCCGACGCTGCTTTCCTCCAAGTGCCGGGACATGGTTTCGAGCGCATAGGCGAGTCCTACAGGTCGGGTCCGGAGGTCTCCGTCGCCGCCATCTCCAACTTCTTCGGGGTGCCGTTCGACAACTATGCGGTCGTGGACACGGAGATATACCAGACCGCCCTCACGACCCAGAGCCTGAGTGGCGTGATGGAGCAGGTCGACGAGACGAACATGGATGAGAGCGAGAAGACCCGATGGGCGAAGGTGTTCGACTCGACGCCATCGGACAACGTCGCGTTGGTGCCCATGCCGGTCAAGCCCATCTCTGTGGGCTCGCAGACCTACTTCGAGCCGCTTCGCGACGAGGTGGCAGACCTTGTCGAGCAGTGGTGGGGCGTCAACATGGCCCGTGACGACGGTGCAGTCACGGTGATCGTCTACAACGGCTCCGGCGTGCCGGGGATAGCGGGGGTGGCCGCTCAGGAGATGATACGTTCGGGCCTGAGGGTGGTGGACACCAAGAACGCCGACCGCTTCGACTACACGACCACCCAGATAGTCGTGCAGAACGCCGACGAGACGTCCGGTGAGGCTGTCCGCGAGGTCTTGGGCACGGGCGAGATCGTGATGCAACCTGCCGACCAGGAGATAGCCGACGTGATAGTCATCATCGGCAAGGACTACACCGGCCCTTCGGAAAGTCCGTAGGCACGAGCATCCTGACGACTGAAGAGAGAAGGGATTCGAACTGGACTCGAAAGAGATGGCACTGATAGCGGCTGAGGCGGCCGCCGAGAAGAAGGCCGAAGACATCCTGGCCATCGACGTGGCCGGCCTTCTGGTGGTGACGGACTATTTCGTCATCTGCACGGGCCGCAGCGACCGTCAGGTCCGCACGATAGCCGATGAGGTGGAAGAGGTCCTCCGCGAGCGAGCGGACCTCAAGCCCATCGGGAGAGAGGGTCACGAGGAGGGACGTTGGGTGCTGCTCGACTTCGCAGACGTGGTTGTGCACGTCTTCCAACCCGCTGAGCGCGACTTCTACCGCCTCGAGAAGTTATGGGGGGACGCCCCTCGCCTGGACCTCTCAGGGATCGAACACCAAAAGACCCCGAATGCAGGAGGACATGAGCCACAGGACGTCCGTGCGTCCGAGGTCGCCATGGATGCGCGGGAGTGATGGGACGGTCGGCGCCTAGACATCTCTGGGTGCAGTTCGCCCTGGTGGCTGTCGCTGCCATCTGGGGAGCGACGTTCGTGATGGTCAAGGACGCTGTGGCCCTCTATCCGCTCTACTCCTTCCTCGCACTCAGGTTCCTCATAGCCACCGCCGCTTTCGTCATCATCTTCCCTTCCTCGTTGAAGCGCCTGAAGTGGTCCACGCTCGGCGTCGGGATGCTGGCGGGGGCGTTCCTGTGCGCGGGCTACGTCTTCCAGACCTGGGGGCTCCAGGACACCTCGGCGAGCAAGGCGGCGTTCATCACCGGGATGTTCGTGGTCATAACCCCCGCGCTCCAGGCGCTCTTGCTGCGTAGGATGCCGGCTGCAGCAACGCTCGCCGGTGTCGCTCTGGCCGTTGCGGGACTCTGGCTCCTCTCGGGCAGCTCGGCAGGCGGGTGGAACGTGGGCGACACGCGGGTCCTTGCATGCGCGTTCGCATATTCGGCGCATATGATGGTCCTCGGCAGCGTGGGGAAGCGGCATCCCGTGGGCGCTCTCACCTTCGTCCAACTCACCGTGACGGCGCTCGTCTGTACGGCGGTCGCCCTGGTCGCAGAAAGGCCCGGGTTACCCACGGACGCCTCCGTGTGGCTCGCGCTGCTCGTCACCGGCATCCTGGCATCGGCGGTGGCCTTCGCGGTCCAGACGTATGCTCAACGCTACATCCCTCCTGCGAGGACCGCTCTCATCCTGATAAGCGAGCCTGCATTCGGTGGGCTTTTCGGATGGCTGGCCGGCGAAGCGCTCGGCATCGGAGGTGTTGCAGGCGCTGCACTCATATTGGGCGGGATGGTGCTCGCGGAAGTGGTCGGGGCCAGGAGAGAGGCGAAGGGCGACGTGGTCTTCGAGGCCGCAGTGGAAGGTCCTGTCGTCCCGATGGTGGAGGGATCTTCCCAGGAGCCGGAGGGTGAAGGTCGTCCATGATATCTGCCGATACGTTATCGCAGGTAACAGCGGTGCCCGTGTCGCTTGACCGCGGTAAGGCGCCTGATATACTGTCGCTTGCGCCACAAGGCGCCCAGCGAGTGGGGCCATAGCTCAGCTGGGAGAGCGCATGGCTGGCAGCCATGAGGTCAGGGGTTCGATCCCCCTTGGCTCCACCAAGACCGTTCGAACGCCTGTTGTGAGAGCAGCAGGCGTTCTGTTTTGTCTGGACTACTGCTGCGGCACGGTGCATGCTTGAAGAGTGTCGATGCACATACAGGCCGGATGACCAGGAAGAAGACGATGCGCCGGAAGAAGTGGACATCCCGGAGGGGCGGCAAGGCCGCACTGGTCTTGATCGTCGCTTCGAGTCTTCTGTTCGTCGCGACGCCGCTCGCCTCCGCCAAGACCTCTATGCCGGCCTTCGACGAGAGCGCCGCGCTTCCCACTCTCCTTCCCGGCGACTTCTCCGAAGGAGTGCTACCACCACTTCCCGAGACCTTTTCGGAGAAGCACCCTGCGGACCAGGACCATGTCCCCGGTGAGATCATCGTGAAGTTCGATGACGATGCTCCCGGGACGGTGCGGGTGCAGGCACACCGGGACCTCGATGTCGTCAGGATGCGTCCGCTGACCAAGACCCGTGACATGGTGCTGGCGACCCTTCCTGGCGATGTCTCGGTCGAAGAGGCTGTGAGGTCCTATGCGGACATCCCCGGGGTCGAGTATGTCCAGCCCAACTACGTGTACGAAGCGCATATGACCCCCGCAGACTCCCTCTTCGACCGGTTGTGGGGGATGAACAACACCGGCCAGACAGGAGGCACCCCGGACGCGGACATAGATGCGGTCGAGGCCTGGGACCTGGAGAGCGGCGAGAGCAGCGTCGTCATCGCGGTCGTGGATACCGGCATCGACCCCTACCATCCTGACATCGCGAACAACCTGTGGACCAATCCCGGCGAGGTGCCGTTCAACGGGATCGACGACGACGGCAACGGCTTCATCGACGACGTCCACGGCTACGACTTCAAGGACGACGACGGGACTCCCGACGACGAGAACAGCCACGGCACCCATGTCGCCGGCACGGCGGCGGGAGTGCTGAACGGACAGGGCGTGGTGGGCGTCGCCTACGGCTGTCGCATCATGGCCCTGAGGTTCCTCGATGCCGACGGGAGAGGGAGCACGAACGATGCCATAGAGGCCATAGACTACGCGAGGCAGATGGGAGCCGACGTCATCAACTGCTCGTGGGGTGGCGACCCCGGTAACCTTCCTGATTTGGCTCTCCGTGATGCGATGGCGGCCTTCAACGGGCCCATAGTGTGCTCGGCCGGAAACGACGGGGTGGACATCGATGCGACACCGTCCTACCCGGCCGCCTTCGACCTCCCGCAGATCATCTCGGTGGCCTCCACGGACGACGAAGACATACTGGCCGACAGCTCGAACTACGGGACGACGAGCGTCGACCTCTCGGCTCCCGGCGTCATGGTCCTGAGCAGCGTCCCGGGCGAGCGCATCTTCGACGTCGAGAACGTCTCCAGCCTCTATACGGACGACTTCTCCGACCTGAGCGGCTGGGACACCACCGATCATGCGCACCAGCCCTGGGCCACCACTACTACCACCTACACTTCCGCACCCTCCTGCGCCGCACATCTCGGTTACGTGAACAAGGAGGATTCTCGCCTCATACTCAAGAACCCCCTGGACCTGTCGGGGGTCGATGCGGCCGGCATGACCTTCCGCATGCGATGGGACGTGGAGCCGAACTACGACTACGTCCGCGCATGGGCCTCCGAAGGGACCACGTGGACGCTTCTGGCGAACTACACCGGTGAGTCCAACGGGTTCGTCGACCAATACCTCGACCTCTCCGCTTACGCCGGCGAGCCCACCGTCACCGTGCTCTTCCAACTGGCAAGCGATGAGTCGGTCTCCTCGGCCGATGGATACGAAGGCGTCTACCTCGACGACCTCGAGATATTCGAGTCCTCGGCCGTCTTCTTCGACCCCATGGACGACATGTCGTCCTGGGAGACCACCTCTCTTGCCGGCAAGCAGCCGTGGGCGTTGAACTACGTCGGGTACACGTCGCCGTTCTCCTGCGTGGCCAACTCACCGTACGTGGACGACGAGGACTCCTGGCTCGTCCTCAAGGACCCCGTCGACCTGAGGGGGGTCACCGAGGCCGTCTTCACGTACCGGCTGTACCATTACGTGCAGAGCGGTTCCGACTACGTCCGCTCATATGTCTCCACCGACAAGGCGCATTGGGTCGAGATGGCCGAGTACACCGGCTTCTCGGGCGGGTGGCTGGACGAGGTCATGGACCTGACGCCATGGGCGGGCCAGTCGCAGGTCTACGTGGCCTTCCAACTCGAGAGCGATTCCTACCTCACATGGAGTAATGGTGACGTCTCGGGCGCATACGTGGACGATGTGGGCATACGTGCCGGCTCGTGGGACGGCTATGCCTGGAAGATGGCGTACGGCTACATGAGCGGCACCTCCATGGCTGCGCCACACGTCTCGGGCGCGGCCGCACTCCTCCTCTCGTCCGATGCCAGTCTGACCGCTGAGGAACTCAAGCAAAGACTCATGGACACGGTCGACCCCGTCGCGGGGCTGGTCGACAAGGTGGCCTCGGGAGGGCGCCTCAACGCCTTCCGTGCGCTGGGCGGCGTCATCCCCGACACCGACCCGCCCATCGTCGTCGACGACCATCTTGCGAGTTACGTCGAGACCGCGACGATACACCTCGCTGCCTATGATGCGACCTCTGTGGCCTCGGTGACCTATGCCGTGGACGGGGGCGCCGATGTCACGGTGTCCGGTTCTACCGCCACCGTTACCGTCACCGGTGTCGGCTCGCACACGTTGAGATACTTCGCCGAGGACGCTCTCGGCAACGT
>CAYWAF010000019.1:0-1142 GCA_964456355.1 uncultured Eubacteriales bacterium
TGGATAGAGGAGCGCTTCAGCGAGCCCGAGGAGTTCAAGGTCATCGCGATGCACCATCACCTGGTGCCGGTACCCGGCACCGGCCGCGAGCGCAACATCGTCCATGATGCGGGCGACCTGCTCAGAGTACTTGCCTCCTGCGGCACCGACCTGGTGCTGTGCGGGCACAAGCACGTGCCCAACGTCTGGCGGCTCGAGGACATGCTCATCGTCAACGCGGGCACTGCATGCTCGCATCGGCTGAGGGGTCGCGTGCGCCCCTGCTACAACATCATCGAGATCCACGGCGACGACAGGGTGCGTGTGCTCCTCAAAGAGCCCTATGTGGAGGCGAACGTGGTCGCCGATTACCGGGGCATCCACGAACGCCATTGCAACTGGCGGCCTTCCGAGACCGCTGACGACGCCGGTGCGTCCTCCGATGTTGAAGCGGGCGAGGAGTGAGAGATGGGCAGGACCGTCGCTCTCATAGACGGCGAGCACTATCCACCCGTCGTGCGCTTCGCTCTGGAGAGTCTTGCCGAAGAGCATGAGGTGGTTGCGGCCGTCTTCTTGGGGGGGACGGAGAAGGTGGACCTCCAGGCCGGCATGGCGACATACGGCGTGCCGGTCGTGACCGGGGCGGATGCCGAGGCCTCTCTAAGGGAGGCGCTCGACCGCTATGCGCCCGACACGGTCATCGACCTCTCCGACGAGCCGGTCCTCTCCTCAGCCGACCGCTTCCGTCTTGCCAGCGTGGCACTGTCTGCCGGTGCGGGGTACGTGGGTGCGGATTTTTGCTTCGACCCTCCCGGGACGAAGGAGTCCGTCACGGTCACACCCGTCCTAGGGCTCATAGGCACCGGGAAACGGGTGGGCAAGACGGCCATATCGGGTTACGTGGCAAGAGAACTCACCGATGCCGGTCATGATGTCGTGGTGCTCGCGATGGGACGAGGAGGCCCGGCGGAGCCGGAACTCATACATGGCGAGAAGGTCCGTCTGACCACGGAAGACCTTCTGGACCTCGCCCGGCAGGGCAAGCACGCATCCTCCGACAACTACGAAGACGCAGTGATGAGCCGCGTGACGACGGTCGGCTGCAGGCGTTGTGGTGGAGGGATGGCCGGGAAGACCTTCTTCTCCAACGTGGCCGAAGGGGT
>CAYWAF010000019.1:1242-8729 GCA_964456355.1 uncultured Eubacteriales bacterium
GTGCTCCCGAAGCTCTCCGCCTACCTGGAGCAGCGACACGACTGCGAGGTGGTGGGCGCGAGTCCGCACCTTTCGGACCGGACGCTCTTGCGGGAGGACATGGAGGTGGCACGCGGAGCCTACGACCTGTTGCTCACCGAGCTCAAGGCCGCTGCCATAGACGTCGTGGCCTCTGCAGGTGAGGAGGCCGGCGTGCCCACCGTGCTCTGTGACAACGTCCCCGTCCCCGTGGACGGTGAGGACGCCGACCTCCGCGAAGCGGTGCTCCAGGCGGCGCAGACTGCTATCGGACGCGGACGAGAGAGAGGGGACTCGCGTGCCTGACGAACGACAGATAGTGCTCAGCGACAAGCGCCATGGCCTCCCGTTCTCGCGCGGTCTTCTCGCCCAGTCCTTCACGGCGACGGGGCTCTCGCCCAGCATGGCCCACCAGATAGCCCAGGCCATACAGGACGACCTGCTGTCACGCGAAGAATACTCGGTCACAGTGGCGCGTCTCAGGGAGATGGGCCATGACTTCCTGCTCGAGATGGCGGGCGAGGAGTACGCGCGTCGCTACAGTCGCATATACAAGCTCTCCAAACTGGACAAACCGGTCATCATCCTGATAGGTGGGACTACAGGGGTGGGCAAATCCACCATCGCCACAGAGGTCGCTCACCGCCTCGGCATCACGCGTATCGTGTCCACGGATTCCATTAGAGAGGTCATGCGTGGTATCTTTACCAAGGAACTCATGCCGGCTATATACGAGAGTGCGTTCAATGCATGGCGTGGGTTGCGAGTCCCGGTGCCGCACGGCGCCAATCCTGTCATCGTAGGTTTCCGCGAGCAGACCGCTGTGGTGACCACGGGCGTCAAGGCGCTCATCGACAGGTCGGTGCTCGAGGGGGACAGCCTCGTACTGGAGGGGGTCCATCTCGTGCCTGGGTACCTTGAACCGCGTCAGTTCAAAGACGCAAGAGTGGTACAGCTCGTCATCGGAGTCGAGGACGAAGAAGCTCATCGAAGCCACTTCTACATTCGAGAGGTCCAAACGGACGGTACGCGTCCGTTCGAAAGGTACAGGGCGAACTTCAACAACATCCGCCTGTTGGGCCATTACATAGAGGACATGGCGCGGGAGCATGGGATAAAGGTGATCTACAGCCATCAGCTCGACATGACCATCTCCGACGTGATCGAGGAGATAGTAGACGCAGTGGTCGTCGAGTCATAGAAGATGCCGGTCCTACAACAGAAGCAAGCGGTCATGCGCCGATGCGCGCATGCCGACGACGGACATGAGGAGGAATACCCGGAGTGAAGTTCTTCTTGGACACAGCGAACATCGAACAGATAGAGGAGGCTGTGAGCTGGGGCGTCATCGCGGGCGTCACCACCAACCCATCGCTGTATGCGAGGGAAGGTGGCAAGCTCGACCAGTTCCACGACCACATCAAGCGCATCTGCGAGATCGTGGACGGCCCTGTCTCGGCCGAGACAGTGAGCCTCGAGCGCGATGAGATCGTCGCCGAAGCCGAGGATCTGGCCGCCATCGACGACAGGGTGGTCATCAAGGTTCCGACGATGCCGGAAGGACTCGCTGCGACACGCACCCTCTTCGAAAAAGGCATCAAGGTGAACATGACGTTGTGCTTCACCGTGCCACAGGCCATCCTCGCCGCCCGCTCCGGTGCCGCTTACATCTCGCCTTTCGTCGGCCGCTTCGACGACATCTCCGAAGACGGCATCGAGCATCTGGCCAACGTGGTCACGGCCATAAGCAACTACGACTTCGGCCATGAGGTCGAGATCATCGCTGCGTCCATACGTCACCCCGAGCATGTCCTGCAGGCAGCGCTCATGGGCGTGGACATAGCCACGGTCCCGATGGCGACCCTCGAGAAATGCGTCAAGCACCCGCTCACCGACCGCGGGCTGGAAGCGTTCCTAGCAGATTGGGAGAAGGTCAAGAACTCATGAGCGCACGACCAAGGAAACGTGGACGCCGCGGAGGCGGCGGGGGACAGGACCCGAAACCTTCCATCAAACGGGAGGACCTTGAGTCCAAGACGGTCGCCGAACTCAAAGAGATGGCGAACGAGTTGGAGCTCGACCTCAAGTCTCTGAAGAAGAAGGACGATCTGGTCAACGCCGTCCTGGAGGCCAAACTGAAGGCCGAGGGCTTCGTCGAGATACAGGGCATACTCGACGTCTTGCCGGAGGGCTACGGCTTCATCCGCACGGAGGGCTATCTTCCCGGTGACAACGATGTCTACTGCTCGATGTCGCAGATACGCAGGTTCTCTCTGCGTCGTGGCGACATGGTCCGCGGTCAGGTGCGTCCTCCGAAGGACAACGAGAAGTATCCCGCTCTGCTCAGGGTCGACACCATCAACGATCAAGATCCCGAGAAGGCGCGGGAGCGCAGGCGCTTCAAGGACCTCACGCCTGTCTTCCCTGACGAGCGGTTCAGGTTGGAGCATGGCAAAGAGTATCTGACCGCTCGGATAATCGACCTGGTGGCACCGATAGGGAAGGGTCAGCGCGGGCTCATCGTCTCACCGCCGAAGGCGGGCAAGACCACCGTGCTCAAGGACATCGCGGCGGCGATCACGGCCAACACCCCGGATGCCTATCTGATGTGCCTGCTCGTCGACGAGCGGCCCGAAGAGGTCACGGACATGGAGCGCTCCATCCATGGCGAGGTGGTCAGCTCCACCTTCGACATGCCCTCGGAGAACCATATCGCCGTGGCCGAACTCCTCCTTGAGCGCGCCAAGCGCCTCGTGGAGAGCGGTCTGGACGTGGTCATCCTGCTCGACTCGATCACCCGTCTGGCCCGCGCCTACAACCTGGCGACCCCTGCTTCCGGCCGCATCCTCTCCGGTGGCGTGGATTCCACGGCCCTCTACCCCCCCAAGCGCTTCTTCGGCGCGGCCCGCAACATCGAGTTCGGCGGCTCGCTCACGATACTCGCCACGGCACTCGTGGACACTGGCTCGAAGATGGACGAGGTCATCTTCGAGGAGTTCAAGGGCACCGGCAACATGGAGCTGCGTCTGGACCGCAGCATGGCCGACCGTAGGATATTCCCGGCCATAGACGTGGTCAGCTCCGGTACGCGCAAGGAAGAGTTGCTCCTCTCTGAGGACGAGGCCCCCTTCGTCTGGGGCCTGCGCCGCATCCTCCACGGCGTGGACTCGCCCGACCGGGCGATGGACATGCTCATCAAGGGTCTGCGGCAGACCGACAGCAACCATGAGTTCTTGACGAAGATGGCCAAAAAGGCCGGGGAGAAGCGCAACGGCATCGACCTGTGAGGACGAACCTGTTGCCGCACTGCAGGACGCGTGCTATCCTCTTTCGGCTGCACTCAAGCGTATGGTCGGAAACCATGCGCGACATTGAAGAGGTGAACTATCGTGCGTGAGGGTATCCACCCCGATTATCTGGAGACGACCGTCGTCTGCTCCTGTGGCGAGACCTTCGTGACCAGGACCACCAAGGGCGGCGAGCTGCACGTGGAGCTCTGCTCCAAGTGCCATCCTTTCTATACGGGCACGCAGAAGCTCGTGGACTCCGGTGGGCGGGTCCAGCGCTTCTCGGACAAGTTCGGCGATGCCGCACAGTCGACGCTCGAGCGTCAAGCCGCCGAGAAAGAGGCTCGCATCAAAGCCGCTCAGGAAGCAGCCGAGGCCGCACGCAAGGAGCGCGAGGAGCGCCTTGCCGCTAAGGAGGCCCGTCGCACCGAGGCGCAGAAGGCCGCCGAGGACGCTGCTGCCAAGAAGGCCCGCAAGGAGAAGAGGAAGGCCGATGCGGCTGCTGCGGAGGCAGAGGCCGAGACCGCCGACGTCGAGATAGAGGTCCCCGCTCCGGCAGAGGAGCCGGTGGCCGAGGCCACAGAAGCCGCCGCCGAGACCGCTGATGCCGAAGCATCCTCCGCCGAGGCCTCCGAAGAGGCTGCGCCTGCTTCTGAGGAAGCTGCTGCAGAAGAACCTGCTTCAGACGAGGCCCCTGCCGAAGAGCCTGCATCCGAGGGCGACGCAGAGGACACCGAAGAGTAGCTTTCTGTCGGGTCATACACTGTTAGAATCGGGGAGGCGAGTGCTGCCTCCCCGTTGACGTTCTCAGGCAAGACGAGTCAGGCGAAGGAACGCGTCCTATGGATGTCCGGCTGATGTCCCATACTCCAGACCCCGAGCGCGCCGTGGCGGTCGCTGCACGGCTGTGCTACGCACCGGTGGGAGCAGCCGAGCTCATGGAGACTATGAGTGACGAAGCCGTGTTCAAAGTGCTCAAGGTGATCATGGTCTCCGGACATTTCTCGGCCTTGGAGCACGCTTCCTACACATTCGCCATCGACGGGGTCTCACGTGCGATGACGCATCAGTTGGTGCGGCACCGCCTCGCCTCTTACAACCAGCAGTCCCAGCGCTACGTCGCCTTCGTCGACGAGCCGCACTTCATCGTCCCGCCCGACATAGCGAAGGACCCCGAGGCGCTCGAGCGCTACGACGCTGCCAACGCAGCCGCTTTCGCAGCTTACAGGGAGATGCTCGATGCGGGCTTCGAGCCGGAGGATGCGCGCTACCTGCTTCCGAACGCCATGGAGACCAAGATCGTGGTCACCATGAACATCCGCGAGCTGCTGCACTTCTTCGAGCTGCGCTGCTGCAAGCGCGCTCAGTGGGAGATACGTGCGGTGGCACTGAAGATGCTCGAGCTGGTCGAGCCGACCGCCCCCTACATCTTCATGGACGCCGGTGCCTCCTGTCGTAGAGGCCCCTGCAAGGAGGGCAAGATGACCTGTGGTGAGCCGTACGAAAGGGCGCCCAGCCGTGAGTGACACCGCATCTGCCGCCACCACGGACGTGGCCGAGCATATCCAGCACACCCATATCGGAGGCCAGGCCGTCATCGAGGGCGTGATGATGCGCGGCAAGCACAACTGGGCCGTGGCCGTCCGGACCCCGGACGGCGACATACACGTCGAAGAGCACGAGTTGACCACTGCCGTCAGTAAGAGGCCTTGGCTGGGCAAGCCGATCATCCGAGGCGTCGTCGGTCTCTACGAGACCCTCGTGCTAGCGATGAAGGCCTTCATGATATCGGCCTCGCTCGCCGGTGAGACCGAAGAAGAGCAGCTCTCCTCGAAAGAGATAGGCGTGACCGTCATCTTAGGTGCGGCATTGGCGATAGGGTTGTTCATCGTGCTGCCCACTTTCGCCACCAACTTCCTGTTGGGTCAGGTCACGGAGCGCCCGTTCGCCTGGAACGCTTTGCATGGCGCCTTCGTGGTGGCACTCTTCTTCCTTTACATATGGGCCATAAGCAAGATGAAGGACATACAGCGGGTGTTCGCCTACCACGGGGCGGAGCACAAGACCATCCACGCCTACGAGCATGGCCTTCCGCTCACGCCCGAGGTCATCCAGCAGTTCGAGACGATGCACGTCAGGTGCGGGACCGCGTTCCTGCTCATGCTCATGGTCATCGCGATAATCGTCTTCTCGCTCTTCCCGGTCAGGTTCATCGCAGAGCAGATGGGGATCGACCAGCGCTGGGGCGTGACCCTCATGGCCATCGTCATGCGCATAGTCTTGCTGCCGGTCATCGCAGGGATCGCCTACGAGGTCGTCAAGTGGGCGGGCAAGGACCCGGACAGGCCGCTGGTCAAGATCGTGCTGTGGCCCGGACTGCAACTCCAGAAGATGACCACGAACGAGCCGACCGACGACATGATAGAGGTAGCGGTCGCCTCCATGGAGCGCGTCATCGAACGCGAGGAAGCAGAGAACGCCGTCGGCGATGCGGTCTCGGCCACCTGAGTCCGTAGATGTCTTCTGCTCTCCACACATACAAACCTCGAGCCAGCGCGAAGACGCAACTCGTCCTTGCCGGTTGCGTCTGGTATCTGGCCGCCACGATCCTCGGCGTGCGGGCGGTGGGCTGGCTCGTCGGAGCGGACTGGGCGTTGCTGCTGGCCGGAGCAGGGTTCGCACTCGGACTGCTGAAAGCCCGCTACATCATGGAACCGGTGGCCCTGAAGGCCATCGAGCGCATCGAGGAACGAGACAGGGCGAAGTGTGCCGGCGGCTTCTTCTCGTGGCGCTCATGGCTGATAGTGGCGGTGATGATGGGCGTCGGCATCGCTCTGCGGATGACTCCCATTCCGCGCCCCTGGCTCGGCGCGCTCTACGTGACCATCTCGACGGGGCTCGTGCTTGCGGGCTCGCGCTACTGGATGGCTGCCTTCGGGCTCGGCGCGTGACCCACATAGTGGTCACGTACTTACTGGCTGGACTTCCCGCGGTGCTAGAATGCTCCTGTCCTGCACGATAAGGTCCTGTTCCGATCCCGGTAAGGGGTTCTTGATACGACATGCGCGACAAACTGGAGAAGATACTCGCTTCCTTCGACGAGCTGACCGAGAAGCTGGGCGACCCTGAGGTCCTCGCAGACCAGCAGACCTACACCAAGCTCGCCAAGGAGCATGCGGCGATGAGCCCGCTGGCTGCGAAGATACGGGAATACTTCGCCGTGCTCGACGGCATCGCCGATGCCGAGGAGATGCTGCGCGAGGAGTCCGACCACGAGATGAAAGACCTCGCCAAAGAGGAACTCGCTGAACTCGAGGCCAAGAAGGAGCCCCTCGAAGAGGAGCTCAAGGTGATGATGCTTCCCAAGGACCCCAACGACGACAAGAACGTCATCGTGGAGATACGCGCCGGCGCAGGTGGGGACGAGGCCGGGCTGTTCGCGGCCGACCTCTACCGCATGTACACGCGGTTCGCCGAGTCGAAGAAGTGGAAGGTCGAAGAGCTCGACGCCTCGCCGAGCGACATCGGCGGCTTCAAAGAGGTCTCCTTCATGATCCGCGGCAAAGGGGCGTACTCGGCCATGAAGTTCGAGTCCGGCGTCCACAGGGTGCAGCGCATACCTCAGACGGAGTCGGGAGGACGCATACACACCTCCACCGCCACCGTGGCGGTCCTGCCCGAAGCCGAGGACGTGGAGATCGAGATAAAGCCCGAAGACCTCCGCATAGACGTCTACCGCTCCAGCGGGCCGGGCGGTCAGTCCGTCAACACCACGGACTCCGCGGTCAGGATCACGCACATCCCGACCGGCCTGGTGGTCCAGTCCCAGAACGAGAAGTCCCAGATACAGAACCGCGAGAACGCGATGAAGGTCTTGCGCGCGCGTCTCTACGAGATGGAGCTCGAGCGTCAGAAGGCCGAGTTGGGCGAGGAGCGTCGCTCGCAGATCGGCTCGGGGGACCGCTCGGAGAAGATCCGCACCTACAACTTCCCTCAGGACCGGGTCACGGACCACCGGATAGGGCTCACCGTCCACAACCTTCCCGCCATCATGATGGGCGAGATAGACGAGATAGTGGAGGCTCTCGCGGCAGCCGACCGCGCCGAGCGCCTTGCCGAGGTGGTCTGATTGTCCCAGCGCGTCTGGACGGTCAAAGACGCGCTCGACTGGACGGTCGGGTA
>CAYWAF010000019.1:8829-19490 GCA_964456355.1 uncultured Eubacteriales bacterium
TTCGAACCGGGAAACGCCTTGGATGGTGGCACCGATGGACTGCTGACCGCTCGCGAGATCGCCTCCCATGCTAGAGAATGGCTTGCCTCCGGCGGTATGATAGCCATGGAACTTGATGAGAATCGCGTGGAGATTGCAGTCAAAGAGCTCGATGCGTGGTATGAAGATGTAAGGGTAGTGAAAGACCTCGCGGGGCGTGACCGCGTGGCGGTAGGTATGCTTCCGTAGCGCTGTCCGTTCGGACGAGGCAGTTCGCCCAGGGTAGGGCAGAAGAAACGGAGGCGGTCATCATGGGCAAGGTGTACCGGATAGACCCGGAGAATCCTTCCGCAGAGGTCATCAATCTCGCCGCAACGGTGCTCAGAGGCGGCGGGATTGTTGTTTTTCCGACAGAAACGGTCTACGGGATAGGCGCGTCGGCGCATTCGAGCTTCGGACCCCAGGAGATCTTCGACATCAAGGTCCGACCGCTCGACAAGCCCTTGCCCTGGCTCGTCGAGGACGACGATTCCCTCCTCGACAAGTACGGCGTCGACGTACCCGGTTATGCGCACAATCTAGCCAAGGCCTTCTGGCCGGGTGCCCTAACGCTCATCGTCAAGGCGTCCGACCTCGTCGGCAGGGATTTCCGTGCAGACGACGGCACTGTCGCTTTGAGGAGTCCGGACCATGAGGTCGTCATGGAACTCATACACGCCTCCGGAGGGCCGCTCATCGCCACGTCCGCCAACACGAGTGGTGAGCCTGCACCCGCCGGTTTCACCGAGGTCGAAGAGAGGATAGTGGCTGCAGCCGATCTCGTGCTCGACGGCGGCGAGACGGCACACGGCAAGCCTTCCACCGTGGTCGACTGTACGGGTCCCGAGCCCAAGATCATCCGTGAGGGAGCCATACCGACCGACGCGATCATGTCCGCCGCCATCGGCGCATCGTAGGCTCGTCTCAAGAACCTGACGGTATTGAGACGATCGCGCGACCGCATCCCGTCTGTATTGGTACAATCGCCGTTGGTGTTTGCATAGCACCCGACCCATACCGACCGCTGACCTGAGGGGCGACCCCGAGCGAATGCGCGTTTTCATCGGCAGTGACCATGCGGGCTTCCGTCTAAAGGAGGCCATCAAGCCATATCTGATCGAGCGCGGCTTCGAGGTGCACGACGTCGGCACGGACAGCGAGGAGTCGGTGGACTATCCCGACTACGCCGCCAAGGTCGCAAAGGCTGTGGCCGACGGTGAAGCCGACAGAGGCGTGCTCATCTGTGGCACCGGCATCGGGATGGAGATGGCTGCCAACAAGGTGAAGGGTGTGCGTGCCGCGATGGTCACCGATCCTGAGCTCGCACGCATGATGAGGGCGCACAACGACGCCAACGTCCTGACTCTCGGTGGTCGTTATCTGGACGAGGAGACCGCCAAGGAGATACTGGACGTCTTCTTCGACACCGAGTTCGAGGGCGGACGGCACCAGCGCAGAGTGGACAAGATCGCTGCACTCGAAGGCGGGACCGACAATACAGGCGGGCTGCAAGAGGTCTGAGCAGAAAGGAAACGGGTAGTAGATGACGATCGAACACGTCCGTAGCGTAGACCCCGAGGTGGCCGCTGCCATCGATGGCGAACTCGAGCGCCAGCGCAACACCATCGAACTGATCGCCTCCGAGAACCATACGTCCATGGCCGTGCTGGAGGCCACGGGCAGCATCCTCACCGACAAATACGCCGAGGGCATCCCGGGCAAGCGTTACTACGGTGGATGCAGGAACGTGGACATAGTCGAAGACCTCGCACGCTCGCGCGCCATGGAACTCTTCGGCGCCGAGTACGCCAACGTCCAGCCGCATGCGGGAGCACAGGCGAACATGGCCGCGTACTTCACCGTGCTGAAGCCCGGCGACACCATCCTGGGCATGTCGCTGGCTCACGGCGGGCATCTGACCCACGGCTCCCCGGTGAACTTCAGCGGCAAGTGGTTCAAGACCGTCGGCTACGAACTGGATCCCGAGACCGAGATGCTCGACTACGATGCCATAGAGCGTCTCGCTAAGGAGCATCGTCCGCAGATGATCGTCGCGGGAGCGTCCTCCTACCCGCGCATCATCGATTTCGAGCGCATCGGCGCCATCGCCAAGAGCGTGGGCGCCTACTTCATGGTGGACATCGCTCACATCGCCGGCCTGGTGGCCGCCGATGAGCATCCCTCGCCCGTGCCCCATGCGGACTTCGTGACCTCCACCAGCCACAAGACCTTGCGCGGGCCACGCTCCGGCTTCGTCATGTGCAAGAAGGAGTATGCCGAGGCGTTGGACAAGACCGTCTTCCCCGGCCTGCAGGGAGGACCTCTCCCGCACGTCATGGCTGCGATGGCCGTGGCCTTCAAGGAGGCCATGGAACCGGCGTTCAAGCAATACGCCAAGCAGGTGGTCCTCAACTCAGCGGCCATAGGGCGAGGACTGGAAGAGGGCGGTCTCAGGCTCGTCTCTGGAGGCACGGACAACCACCTGTGCCTGGTCGACCTGCGTCCTGCCGGGATAACGGGCAAGGATGCCGAGCAGTTGCTGGAAGGTCTGGGCATGACGCTGAACAAGAACGCCATCCCCAACGACCCGGAGAGTCCCTTCGTGACCAGCGGCATCCGGGTCGGCTCACCTGCGATGACGACGCGTGGGTTCGACGAGTCCGAGGCATACACGGTCGGCTCCCTCATCGCAGAGGCGATCTTCAACCGTGACGATGTGGCAAGGCTCAAGAGCGTGGAGGCACGGGTCCGAGAACTCCTCGATACCCACCCTCTCTACCCTGAGATGTAGCCCACCCGGTTCCGGAGTCGAAGCGCACGAGGGGAGCGGTCGAAATGGACTGGAAGAACCACCCCGACGTGGTCGTGTTGGACCACCCGCTCATCCAGCATAAGCTCTCTCTGCTCAGGGACGTGCGGACCGGTTCCAAGCAGTTCCGGGAGTTGGTCAAAGAGCTCTCGATGCTCATGGCCTTCGAGGCCACGAGGGACTTCGGTTTGAAGCAGACCGTCGTGCAGACTCCCATCACCGAGACGACGACCTACGTGCTGGCAGGCAAGAAAGTGGCCGTCATACCCATCTTGCGTGCCGGGCTCGGCATGGTCGACGGCATTCTGGAACTGATCCCGGCTGCCCGGGTGGGACACGTGGGACTCTACCGTGACCCAGAGACGCTGCAACCCGTCGAGTACTACTGCAAGTTGCCGGAGGACATAGGCGAGCGCGACATAATGATCGTCGACCCGATGCTGGCCACCGGCGGTTCTGCCTCGGCGGCGGTGGAGTTCTTGAAGGAGAAGGGTGCTAAGCACATACGCCTTCTAGTGATAATCGCCGCACCCGAGGGCATCGAAGAGGTCATGGCTGCCTCTCCGGACGGTTCGGTGCGCATCTATGCAGCTGCCGTGGACAGCCACCTCAACGACCACGGCTACATAGTGCCCGGTCTGGGCGATGCAGGCGACAGACTTTTCGGCACCAAGTAGCACTGCCGGACGATACGGATGGAAGACTGAGGGCGATGCCCAGACCTTCGTGGGACGAGTACTTCATGAACATAGCGGTGCAGGTGTCCGACCGCTCGACCTGCCTGCGTAGACAGACGGGGGCCATCCTCGTCAAAGGCAAGCGCATCCTCTCGACCGGATACAACGGCGTGCCTTCGGGGCTGGCCCATTGTGAAGAGGTAGGCTGTCTCCGCGAGGAGCGCAATATAGAGTCCGGCAGTCACCACGAGCTCTGCCGAGGCATACACGCAGAGCAGAACGCGGTGATACAGGCAGCGAGGTACGGCATACCCATCGAGGGGTCGGTCATCTACTCGACCCACCAGCCATGCGTGTTGTGCGCGAAGATCCTCCTGAACGCGGGTGTGACCGAGATCGTCTACCAGGAGCCCTATCCCGACCCGTTGGCGGAGAGGATCCTCGCAGAGGCGGGAGTCCAGGCGCGACAGGTCCGCCTGGACCCGGAGAAGCGGCGTTAGGCGGTCTTTGGGATGAGCTACCGGCATTATGCGGTGATACTTCTCGTCTCCCTCGTGATCACGCTGGTCCTGACGCCCATCGTCCGTCGCTTGTGTCTGAGGTTCGGCCTGGTGGACGAACCGGGGGGTCGCAAGGTGCACGTCGAGCCGATACCCAGGCTCGGAGGGGTGGCCATATTCGCCGGCTTCATGATCGCCGTGGCGTTGGAGGCTGTGGGCGAGCACTTCTTCGGTTGGAACGGCACGATCTTCGACACCGGTCAACAGGTGCTGGGCGTTATCGCCGGCATGGTCCTCATGTTCGTGGTGGGCCTGATCGACGACGTCTTCACGCTCAACCCGGGACCGAAGTTCATCGGGCAGGTCGTCGCCGCGATAGTCGTGATCGCCTCCGGCGTCAGGATAGACTTCATAGGCGACCCTTTCGGGGGAGGCCTGTTCGCCTTAGGGCTTCTCGGCATACCGATAACGCTTCTCTACATCGTCGGTTTCACCAACGTGATAAACCTCATCGACGGTCTCGACGGGCTTGCCGCGGGGATCACCGCCATAGCTGCCACGACCTTCTTCGTCATAGCCGCACAGACCAACCGCTTGGTGGCAGCGGTCCTGGCTGTGGCGCTTATCGGGGCATGCTTGGGATTCTTGCGTTACAACTTCCATCCGGCATCCATCTTCATGGGGGATTCCGGCGCGATGTTCCTGGGCTTCTCTCTCGCCACCATCTCATTGTTGGGTGTGATGAAGTCGGTCGCTGCGATAACGCTGGCCGTGCCGCTCCTGATCATCGGGGTCCCCATATTCGACACCGCTTCGGCGATAGTGCGACGCATCAAGCACAAGCGTCCCATCCAAGAGGCGGACAAAGGCCACATCCACCATCGTCTGCTCGGTCAGGGCTTCGACCAGCGACAGACCGTGCTCATCATCTACGTGTGGTCGGCAGCGCTCGCAGTCGGCGGCTTCGCCATGCGATATGCTCCCCAGGTCATAAAGATCGCCACGTTCGTCGTGCTGGCGGGGCTCACCGGCTTCATGGCCTACTGGTTGGGCCTGTTCGAAGCGGCTCATCAGCATCTGGAGGAGGAAGAGGAGCGGCTCTCGGAAGCCTCTGATGCGGGTTCTGCGGAGGAAGCGGAGTCCTAGGCTCTACCGCTTCTGTATGGCCACGTCGTCCTTATTGCCGCCAATCATGATGTTCATTTCCTTTACGGATCATGTCGCTTCTTCAGGTTGAGGACCTTCCACGCCGCAGCCGGACTGACCCTTGCCCGCTCGAGTACTTCAGGCCACGCTTCGAAAAGGAGCTCTGGTGCATACTCGGAATCTTCGTCCAATCGTCTCAGGTACTCCTTCTCATCGGGATCTCTAGGAGCGACATGTCGGGCTACGAGATCTTTTGCCGACACAATCATTTCTTCGAGTGTCGGGCGTTCGTCCGCTCGGAGCATGGGGCAGAGTGACGATTCCACCTCTTTGGACCTGTTGGCGAACTTGTCTGTGACGGTTCCATCGATCGGACACGGGAACGGGTTTGATAGCGATACGTAGTGAAGGATCACTCTGTGATGCAATAACTGTGTGTCGCTGGGACCGTCTGCCACATTGTGATCCCTGCTCACTCGATAGATGTCGTACAGGTCCCTGACTGCCACTCTGTCGAACAGTGCCTTGGTCTTGCCAGCTATCAGCTCCGGCAAGGCGAGGTCCGCGCTTTGATTTGAGGAGTGCATGCAGCGCAGGGGACATCATCCGTGAGGAGCAGAGGACTGCGGTTGAGGAAGATCACGTCTGTCTTGACGGTGTCGTTGTTCCCGAGAAGGTTCCGATAACTGAGATATAGAGTCTGCCCGGCGTGCTCTTCGGGTCCGGTCTTGACTTCATATCCGAGCGAGGCCGACAGCTCTGTCAGCGCCTTGATGACATGAGGGCGGTCTGCCAGCATGCGGTCTTTTTCAACTTCGCCGATGTAGGTGAAGTCGGCGTCGACAGAGAGTCTTGGGAATCCGAGGTGGAACACATTGAGCGCAGTTCCTCCGTGCAGCAACAACCGGGACCTCAGGAATGGATGACGGTAGACCTCATCCAATAGATCCAACAACCGTTCGACTTTCTCGACGGTGGTCTTCGGATAGTCCGTGAGGTCCGATAAAGAGACACGCGTCACGACGACAACCATTCGCTGAGTCGTTGGGCATCGCCGGGGAGATACAGTCGCCATCCCGGCACCCATACCCCGCGCTCGTTTGTGGATGTGAAGAAATAAGGACCTTTGCCGAGCATGTCTTTCATCTGCAGCAAAGCATCCGGGTCTACGTACCACTCCTGCATCCGCTGCTCCAACACCCAGCCTGTACGCGCTACCAAAGTGCGCTTGCTGCGCTCCTGTAAGTATTCCAGGGCCCCCCATGTGTCGACGAACGGCATAGAGGCGAGGCTTCTCAGCACCTCTTCGAGCCCTCCGCCCAGATCGCTTCTGCCCAAGACGTCGACGAGCGTCCTCTCTCTTGTGGTGACTCTGACAGGGCTCTGGCCTCTACTCAGCAAGGTGGTGAACCGTGCTGAGTTTTTTTCTTCTTGCAATCGTGGTGGCGGGTACCTCTTGTAGCTGAATCCTTCGTATGTGAACGGCTTCATGTTGTGCGAAGAGACGAACTGCACATGTCGCCATGGGCTGTGTGCGAATCCATGTGCTTCCAGTGCCGAGTGATATGCGAGCACGACATCGTCGGCCAATGCAGCTGCTATCAGGAACGGGTCCGGCTCTGTGTCCTTGAAGGGACCCATGCGGGACACGTATACCCCGCGGGCGGGGCGATCGGCTTGCCCCGCTTTGACAGCACGAGCCAAAAGCATGTAGGAGGACTTGTTCTCACCGAAGGTGGCCTTGAACTCTTTCAATGAGAACACATGGGTGGTTTCCAGGTATGAGCGAACAGTAGGCATTGGCAACTCCATATCAAAAGTAAACTTATCAGTTTATTCTCAAATACAATATACCAATGGTATGACTGTTCTACCTGCTGAAATAGGAATCCATATGTTTATTATCGAATGTATGTTACCAACATAAACTGCATACGTCTAGCGGTTGTCGTATCACGACTGGCTTGAAGGCCATGCGATGCTCCAGGTCATGCTTACAGCGCCAGCGTCACTCTTGCCGCCAACCTCGCGTTGGAGTAGACGAGCTGCTTGTTCGCTTCCTCGCTCGCTCCGCCCGAGATCTCGTGTATGCGAGCCAAAAGGAACGGCGTGACGTCCTTGCCGCTCACTCCGGCAGTCTTGGCATCGGCGAGCGCCTGCTCGGTCCACTCGCTCAAGGTCGCGGGGTCGATCTCGTGCTCGGGTGCGATGGGGTTGGCCACGACGACTCCTTCGCCCAAGCCCAGCTTCTTGCGTGCGGCGATCACCTCGGCTATCTCCTCCACGCTGTCGCAGCGCCACTCCACCCCGTGTCCGCTGCTGCGCGTGTAGAAGGCGGGGAACTCGTCGGTCCTGTAGCCGAGGACCGGCACCCCGTGCGTCTCCAGCACCTCCAGCGTCAGCCCGATGTCGAGGATGGATTTCGCGCCGGCACACACCACCGCTATATCGGTCCGGGCGAGCTCCAGCAGGTCGGCCGAGATGTCGAAGGTCCTCTCCGCTCCGCGGTGCACGCCGCCTATGCCGCCTGTCGCGAAGAGGTGCAGGCCGGCGGCGGCAGCGAGGATCATCGTCCCGGCCACCGTGGTCGCGCCGTCCATCCCGCGTGCGACCAGTACGGCCATGTCGCGTCGGGATGCCTTATGGATGTCGCTTGCGGTCGCCAGGTACTCTATCTGGTCGCTCGAAAGGCCGACCGTGGGATTTCCGGCGATGATGGCGACCGTCGCCGGGACCGCTCCCTCCTCGCGTATCACGCGCTCGGTCTCCAGTGCACACTCGAGGTTGGAGGGGTAGGGGAAGCCATGGGAGATTATCGTGGACTCCAGCGCCACGACCGCCCGGCCCTCGTCCAAGGCCGCACGGACCTCTTCACCGAGCACAAGGCCTTCCATCACGCCTCCGTCTCCTCGAGTACCGCCTCGAGAGTCTCCGTGCTTATCCGCTCGCTGACCGCACTCTCATCCGTGAGCGTCAATGCTGCCATCGCCGAGCCGATCGCGCACGTCTTATCCAGTCCATACCCGGCCAGCATCGCGAAGGCCACGCCTGCTGTGAACGCATCGCCTGCACCGGTGGCATCGACGACATCGACATCCGGGGCGGGATACCATCCGCTCCGCCCTCTCTCGGCAGCGTAGACGCCTTGTTCGCCGCAGGTCACGAAGGTGCGCTGCACGCCTGCTGCGAGCAACGATCCTGCTGCCTGCTCGACACCTTCGATGTCGGCGGTGTCCGCACCCGTGAGCACTTCGGCCTCTGCAGCACTGGCTTTCAGCGTGTGGACCTCGCCGAGCATCGTCTTCGCTCTCATCGCCTTGGCGACCGATACGGGATCGAGTAGCAGCGGGATGTCGACGTGCTCCGCGATCCACGTGAGGGAGTCAGCGGGTATGTTCGCATCCACGACCACGAGGTCGGCTTCCTCCAAGACATCCGCCTTCCCGGCGAGCACGTCCAGGGTCAGGCGGTCGAGTGGACGCATGTCGGATACGGCGAGTGCCACCTCACCGTCGTGGTCCACCACGGCCAGGTAATAAGAGCCGGGCAAGTCGTCTGTGACGAGCGAGGCGGACACGTCTATCCCGACATCTCGGCATGTCTCAGTCAGGGTGCGTGCTTGTGCGTCGCTGCCGAAGGCTGTGATGAGCGCCACGTCTACCCCGAGGCGGGCTAGGTTCTCGGCTATGTTGCGGCCGACTCCTCCACTACTCAGCGTCACTCGTCCGGGGTTCTTCTCGTGCGCTATGAGCGGCGCGTCACTCACGCCCAGGACGTCGGTGTTCGCTCCACCGACGACGACCACGCGTCCCGATACGTCGAGCACTGCGATGGCTCCTCCAAAGGGAGAGTCGACCAGGACTCAGGACAGAAGGTGACTACCGTCCGCGCTATTGATGGAACTTCCCGGCCTCGTGGATCTCTTGCACGTCGCTCTCGAACTCCATGAGGAGCGGCATGGCCGTCCGCATCGCTTCGCCTTGTTCGGCGTCGTCAGGGATCTCCTCGACGGCTTGTACAAGAGCATCATGGGCCTCGGACGCTTTCGAGATGTCGATCCCCTCGAGGCCGTCGGAGAGTTCTTCAGCTTTCGTCCAGGCGGTAGAGATCCTGTCGGTCGCCGATTGCACGGAGCTCGTGGAGGCGGTCGAGCCGATCAGGTAGAACGCCGAGATCGCGTCCAAGGTCTCGTGTATGGCGTGATCGAACTCCTCACGCTGCTGCTCTTGCTCTGAGGGCTGACATCCTGCGAGCAGGCCTACGACCAGTATCAGGGCACACAGCAAAAGGACGTTCCGTCTCACCTGGCACACTTCCTTCCAAGTCTCCGGTATGGCTCATGGTCCATACGGTCGCATCGACTGTCGGGGATTAGGGTACACCCGATACCCGAAAGGTATAGGTATGATTTTACAGATACGCGTGTTTTTCTCGTGAGTGCGGAAGTTGACCGCAGGGTGACATCCGACCCCCAGGCGTTGTGTCACAGCCCCTCCTCCTCTAGCCTCTACTCGTTCTTGGGTACGATGAGAGTCAAGGCTACTTTTTCCGAGGGGATTGCCACTCGATGTCCACACGCTCGTTCATAGTGCGCGGCAACGCTCGTCTGACCGGTGAGGTCGCGGTCGAGGGCGCGAAGAACTCTGCGCTCAAGCTGATGGCGGCCGCTCTGATGGCGCCCGGCGTCTCGCACATCAGCAACGTCCCGGACATCACCGACGTAGACGTGATGGTCGAGGTGCTCGAAGGCCTCGGGGTGAAGGTGGAACGCACGGACCACGCTCTGACGGTGGATGCTACCGAGATAGCCAGCGTGGAGACTCCATACGAGGTAGTGGCGCGGATGCGCGCCTCGATAACCGTTCTCGGCCCGCTCATCGCGCGCATGGGACGGGCCAAGGTAGCCATGCCGGGGGGTTGCAACATCGGCTCGCGCAAGATAGACATGCACATCCGCGGACTCGAGGGTCTCGGAGTGACTGTGGGCTTCGAGCACGGCTACATAGAAGCGCTGGCTCCCGAGGGAGGTCTGCGCGGCACGCACGTGACACTGGACTTCCCCAGTGTGGGGGCTACGGAGAACCTCTTGATGGCCAGTGTGCTCGCCAAAGGCACGACCGTCATCGAGAACGCTGCTCGCGAGCCGGAGATACAGGACCTTGCACGCTTCCTGGTCTCCATGGGCGCACGCATCGAGGGCATCGGCTCCCCGGTGATGACCGTCGAGGGCGTCAGTGAGCTCACGCCGGCCGACCACACCGTCGTCGGAGACCGCATCGAGGCCGGGACCTACCTGGTGGCGGGTGCGTTGTGTGGGGGTCCTGTGACCGTCACCGGCTTCGACCCACACCACCTCGACATGGTCTTGGGCAAGCTGGAGGCAGTCGGATGCGACGTCCGACGAGCGCAGGATTCGGTCACCGTCTCGTGTGACGGCTCCCTTCGTCCTCTCGACATCCAGACGCTTCCTTATCCCGGATTCCCCACCGACATGCAGCCGCAGTTCATGGG